>NZ_JAMPOG010000003.1:0-231828 GCF_028480065.1 Providencia sp. PROV189 | reverse complement strand
CCCTGTCGCTCTTTTAGCTGATTAACCCATTGGTTTAAGTAACCCTCATTATTATTTGCAGCCACTCTGACGACTGCCCGGGCTCCATGAATAAATAAGGGTCGTAAATGCTTATCGCCTTTTTTGGTTATGTTCATCAGCACCTGTCTGTCGCCACTGGAGTGAACTCCTAACCAGGCAGCGAAATGACGACCATTTTTGAATTCAGTTCCTTTGCCAATCGCAGCAACAACTGCAGTCGCTGTTTTAAGGCCAATACCTTTAACTTTGGCAATCCGCTGACAGGCTTCAGATTGTCGGAAAACAGTATCAATTTCTTTATCAAAAAGTTTATACGATGACCAAGGTCGTTAAAAAGATCATAGAGTTCTGCTATCGTCCTGCGCATTCTGGTACTAAGACCATTTTCTGTGTCCTCCAGAATCAGCGGAATAGCGTGACGAACCCTTGAGACTGCCGTACCGATTGTTATTCCACGGTCAAGCAGTAATCCTCTGATTTGACAGACTGTCGCAGTGCGGTGATTAACAATACGCTGTCTTGCCCGGTGCAGGGCTTGAATATCCTGCTGTTCCGGACTTTTTGGGGGAACGAACTGCATTGTTGGCTGCATCAGAGCAATTGCGATAGCCTGTGCATCATTACCGTCATTTTTTTGCCCGCGAACAAAGGGTTTTACATACTGGGGTCTGATCACTTTTACCTTATGTCCCAGTTTTTCGAACTCACGCTACCAGTAAAATGCGCCCGTGGAGGCTTCCACACCAATCAGGCAAGCCGGAATATTCGCTACGGTCTGCAGTAACGTTTTACGATCAGGGTGTTTTTTATAAACCGGTTTACCCGACTGATTTAATCCACAAAGTTGAAAAACATTTTTAGCCAAATCAATACCGAGATAGATAACATTCATGATAATGCTCCTGCTGAGTATATTTTGTTCAGTTAACCTCAGAGGGAGGAGGTAGTCCATCCCATTAATTGGAAATAGAAGCTCGTAGTTCAAATAGATAATCAATATTAACTAGCGTAATTGAGCTTCAGACACAACAAGCAACAAAAACAAAAAAGCCCATTTTTACATGGGCTTAAGTCGTTATTTTGCTAGTCAATGCCAGCTAATTCTTATTGAGGGATTATTCCCATTCGATCGTTGCTGGTGGCTTACCGCTGATATCATACACGACCCTTGAAATCCCATCGACCTCATTGATAATGCGGTTTGAAACACGGCCTAAGAAATCATATGGTAAATGAGCCCAGTGTGCGGTCATAAAGTCAATTGTCTCAACTGCACGTAAAGAAACAACCCAATCGTATTTACGACCATCACCCATCACACCAACAGAACGCACAGGCAGGAATACCGTAAATGCTTGGCTAACCTTGTGATAAAGCTCTGCTTTGTGTAGCTCTTCAATAAAGATAGCATCGGCACGACGCAGAAGATCACAATACTCTTTTTTCACTTCACCTAAAACACGTACGCCGAGGCCTGGACCTGGGAATGGGTGACGATATAGCATGTCGTATGGCAAGCCAAGTTCAAGACCAATTTTACGAACTTCATCTTTGAACAGCTCTTTCAATGGCTCAACTAGGCCTAACTTCATGTCTTCTGGTAACCCACCGACGTTATGGTGAGATTTAATGACATGCGCTTTACCCGTCGCTGACGCCGCAGATTCAATAATATCTGGATAGATAGTACCTTGTGCCAACCATTTAACTTGCGTTTGTTTTGAAGCTTCTTCATCAAACACATCGATAAATACATGACCAATCGCTTTACGTTTTGCTTCTGGGTCGTGAATACCTGCTAATGCACTCAGGAAACGATCTTCTGCTTTCACATGGATAATGTTTAGGTCAAATTTACCTGCAAACATCTCCATCACTTGATCAGCTTCGTTTAAACGCAACAAGCCGTTATCAACAAATACACACGTGAGTCGTTTACCAATCGCACGGTTTAACAACAAAGCGGTTACAGAAGAATCGACACCGCCAGACAGTGCTAAAATCACATGATCATCGCCAATCTGCTCTTTGAGGCGTGCTACAGTATCATCAATAATCGCCGCTGGCGTCCACAGAGCTTCACATTGGCAAATATCCTGCACAAAGCGCTTCAGAATATTGAGGCCTTGGTAAGTGTGTGTTACTTCTGGGTGGAATTGAACACCATAGAATTTTTTCTCTTCATTTGCCATGATTGCAAATGGGCAGTTTGGTGTACTTGCGATAGTTTTAAAATCCGCGGGGATCGCAGTCACTTTATCGCCATGGCTCATCCAGACATCCAGCACTGGCGTACCATTTTCGTTGAGTGAGTCTTGAATATCACGGAACAAATCACATTGCTCAGTGATTTCAACTTTTGCGTAACCAAATTCACGCTCACCAGAAACCTCGACGGTACCACCAAGTTGCATTGACATGGTTTGCATGCCATAGCAGATACCTAAAACGGGTATACCTGCATTAAATACATACTCAGGAGCACGTGGGCTATCATTTTCTGTGGTGCTTTCTGGGCCACCAGAAAGGATGATACCGTTTGGATTGAATTCACGGATTTGCTCTTCTGAAACGTCCCACGCCCAGAGTTCACAATAAACGCCAATTTCACGAACACGGCGAGCAATCAGTTGTGAGTACTGTGAGCCGAAATCAAGGATAAGAATGCGATGCTTATGGATATTTGTTGTCATTTGAGGAGAATTCCAAAAATTCAAGTCAAAAATAGAAAATTGGTAGCTCCGTAATTAACTACGGAGCTACCCTGAATCATTATCTGTTATTGTCCCAGACGGTAATTCGGGGACTCTTTAGTGATGGTTACATCATGTACGTGGCTTTCTTGGATACCCGCACCACTAATACGGACAAACTCGGCTTTAGTACGAAGATCATCAATAGTACCACAACCTGTCAGCCCCATACAGGAACGTAATCCACCCATTTGTTGATGGATAATATCTTTTAGACGGCCTTTATAAGCAACACGCCCTTCAATCCCTTCTGGAACTAATTTGTCAGCCGCATTATCAGACTGGAAATAACGGTCTGAAGAGCCTTTAGACATTGCGCCTAATGAGCCCATGCCTCGATAGGCTTTATAGCTACGTCCTTGGAAAAGGATAGTTTCACCCGGAGATTCTTCTGTTCCTGCAAACATGGAGCCAACCATAACACAGGCTGCCCCTGCGGCAATCGCCTTAGAAATATCGCCAGAAAAACGAATACCGCCATCGGCAATTACAGGGATACCTGTTCCTTCTAATGCCTCGACAGCATCAGCAATTGCCGTAATTTGCGGTACACCGACCCCCGTCACGATACGCGTAGTACAAATAGAACCAGGGCCGATACCCACTTTAACGGCACTCACACCCGCTTCCGCTAGTGCTTTTGCACCCTCAGCCGTTGCGACGTTACCACCGATAATCGGTAAGTCTGGGTATTTTTTGCGTGTTTCACGAATACGTTGCAATACACCTTCAGAGTGACCGTGTGAAGAGTCGATCAATAATACGTCGATTCCCGCAGCCACCAGCGCATCAACACGTTCTTCGTTGCCCGCGCCAGCACCAACTGCCGCACCAACACGCAGACGACCTTGTTCGTCTTTACAAGCATTTGGTTTACGTTCTGCTTTTTGGAAATCTTTAACTGTGATCATCCCTAACAGGTGGAAGTTATCATCGATCACTAGGGCTTTTTCAACGCGTTTTTCGTGCATTTTTTGCAGTACAACTTCACGAGCTTCGCCCTCTTTTACCGTAACGAGACGCTCTTTCGGTGTCATTACCGCAGTGACAGGCTGATCCAGATCGGTAACAAAACGAACGTCACGACCTGTAATGATCCCCACAAGCGATTTATCCGCAGCCACAACAGGATAACCAGCAAAACCATTACGTTCTGCCATTTCTTGAACTTCGCGGATCGTTGTCTCAGGGGTAACGGTAACCGGATCAGTTACAACCCCACTTTCATGTTTTTTCACGCGACGAACTTCTTCCGCTTGGCGCTCAATAGACATGTTTTTGTGGATAAAACCAAGGCCACCCTCTTGAGCCAGTGCAATCGCAAGATCAGATTCAGTCACTGTATCCATCGCTGCAGAAAGCATAGGAATATTCAGGCGGATAGTTGCAGTCAGTTGGGTTGATAGATCGGCCGTGTTTGGTAATACGGTTGAGTGTGCAGGAACGAGCAATACGTCGTCGAAAGTTAGAGCTTCTTTTTTTATGCGTAACATAGGCAATATCTCACCAGGCAGCGTTATGGAAAGGTATAAAATATTGCCGCGGCATTATACACACCGAAACCGATTGCCTCCAGTCCTTTTTTGAAAAAAAACTTGATAACTCCTCTGACTAGGTTAGTATCAACCAATTAAGTCATTGTTTTAGAATTTGATCTAGCTCACATGTCGACTCAACAAAATAGTGGAATTTATTCTGTCAGCAAACTCAATCAAGCTGTCCGTGAACTTCTAGACCGCCAAATGGGTAAAATATGGCTGACAGCCGAAATATCAAACTTTTCGCAACCTAGCTCTGGTCATTGGTATCTCACATTAAAAGATGACAAAGCTCAGGTTCGTGCGGCTATGTTTCGCGGACAAAATGCACGCGTCACATTTCGTCCACAAAATGGTCAACAAGTTTTAGTACGGGCAAGTGTCACACTTTATGAGCCTCGTGGTGACTATCAAATTATCATTGAAAGCATGCAACCGGCTGGCGAAGGTCTGCTACAGCAGCGTTTTGAGTTACTCAAACAAATGTTAGGCGCAGAAGGCTTATTTGATGTAACACATAAGCAGCCTTTACCCTCCCCTGCAAAACGCATTGGTGTTATTACCTCAGCAACAGGCGCTGCATTACACGACATTCTGCATATTTTACGTCGCCGTGACCCATCACTCCCAGTTGTGATCTACCCAACAGCCGTTCAAGGAGATCAAGCTCCTGCACAAATTGCCCGAGCGATTGAGTTAGCCAATAAACGAGGTGAGTGTGATGTACTGATTGTGGGGCGTGGTGGTGGCTCATTAGAAGATTTGTGGGCGTTTAATGAAGAAATTGTCGCTAGAGCTATTTTTGCTAGCCGATTACCTATTGTTAGTGCGGTAGGTCATGAAACGGATATCACGATCGCCGATTTTGTGGCCGATGTTCGCGCTCCGACGCCTTCGGCTGCCGCTGAATTGGTTAGCCGTAACCAAGTGGAATTAATTCGCCAATTAGATTCTGCTCAACAGCGTCTTGAAATAGCGATGGATTATTACCTTGCAGGGCAGCAGCAACGTTTTAGTCGTTTACAGCATCGCTTACAGCAACAACATCCACAACTCCGTTTAGCAAGGCAACAACATCAATTGAGCCTGCTTAATCAGAAACTGACCCAAACTATCACAAGGCGGTTGCAAACCGCTCAGCTACGTCATGACCAATTGCAACGTCGGCTGTCACAACAAGACTTGCGGCCTCAATTACAACAGCAACATCGGTCGCTACAACAGACACAATACCATTTACAGAATATGATGACCGAGTTACTGAATAGCTATAAGCAGCGTTTTGCGGTCGCTTGTTCAAAAATGGAAACGGTCAGCCCACTGGCTACATTGGCTCGTGGCTTTAGTATTAGTGAAACCTCTGACGGTGCAGTATTGAAAAAAACTTCTCAGGTGAAATTAGGCCAAAAGCTTAAAACACGCCTAAATGATGGGTGGGTAGAAAGTGAAGTCACTGATATCACTAAAATGAAAATGAAACGTGCACCTCGTTCTGTTTTAAAATAGGCGTAAAGGGTATCAACACGTTGATACCCTGATATTGATTACGAGTTAGAAGCGAACGACACCACCTAGCATATATGAACGCCCTCTTGCCGTTGCGTTATTATTACCACGCACTTCCATAATGGCCGTCGAATTTGAACGGTTCAAGGCGTCAGAATAAACCTCATTGGTCACATTATTCACTGTAAACATCAATGTGACATTTTTATTGATTTCATAATCAGCATACAAGTCAATAACTGTCGGTTGCTTTTCATATTTATCTTTCAATGCATCACCATTATTATCAACTAATGATTCAACGCCAATACGCTTTGCTGGCCCTGTAACAGTGATGACTGAGCCTAATGTCAACTTTTCATCTAATAACCGAACACCTGTATCTAGCGTCAAATAATAGTCTGGTAACTCAGTAAAATCCCCCGCACTAAAATCAGCAACGCTGGCTATCGAATTAGGCTGGTCACCCGTCTCTTTGGTATAAGATAATGTTGAATAAAAAACGCCTGCATCATAATTAGCTTGTAATTCATAACCCCGTAAGTTGACCTCGCGTGGATCGTTCATATAGATATAACTTTTCTGCATAAAATCCGGGAACTCTTTATCCCAGACACTTTCATTCATCAAACACCATGTAAATTCAGCATATGATCTTGGTCGACACAACAAATAAGGCTTACTGGTAATATAATCCTTAATTCTAGTATGGAACCAAAGCGCTTTCATCGTGAATTGGTCATCTTGCACGATGAGATCAGGTCTCATGCTATTGAAACCAATTTGCCATGTTTGTGCTTTTTCTCCTTTTAAGAATGGGTTCATTGAGTTACCGCCATTCTGAGAGAAAAATACCTCTTGGGAATTTGGTGCACGCATTGAGTGTGCGTAACTTACAAAAGGTTGAAATTCAGGAATGATTTCTGCCGAAAGCAATACCCCCGGGTTGAAGCCTCCCTCTTTTAAGTTTATTGATGCGTCGCCTTGAGGAAAACATTTAACGTCATCATCGCAAGCGGGTTTAAACCCTTTTAGCTTGTAATGTGCATAATTCAGATTAAAAGTGGCTGAGTAAATATCATATTTAGCATTGAATTGCGTATACAAACTCATTAAGTCTAATGTGCCACTGGGTGAGAACTGGTTATAAATGATTGTATTTTGGTCAGATACCGAACTTACTTTACGTTCATATTTATTTTTTAACAGCTTAGAACCTATTTTCCATTCATAGTCCGTCTCCCCATAAGAAAAACGACTCGTATTGGCAAGATTGATCCCATCTGCATTATTTTTGGATTCACCTTGACGTAATGCCCAACCCAATGAATCCCCTTCAAATGTCTGCTTACTCTCTCCATGACTAATAATAAGCTCAGTATCAATTAACTCATTAAGTGGCGTATATTTATATTTAAGATAATAATCCTCGCTATTTATTTTACGGCGAGTTAATTTATTTTGATAAAAACGCCCACTAAATTCTAATTCATGGCTATCATCAGGTTTATATTTCAATTTGGTGAGTTGCGATTGGGGTTTTTGTTTAAAAGTATGATCAGTGGCAAAATCATCACTATCATAACCTGCACCATTTTTATAATTCGCGGGGATATTATGACCACTGACTGCAATTAAGCCACCTAAATATCCATCATTGGTATTAACTGGCGTTTTCCCTGCAACGGCAACCATGCCATTATAGCCTAATCCATTATCCCCCCAACGGGCTTTGCTTCTTAAGCCATATAAGTTGCCATCAAAAATCACATCGTCAATACCGATAGTTCTAAAATTAGCGCTACCTACAAGTGCATTGACACTCTCTCCACCATTTAACTGCCCTTTTTCAACTTCAACTTTAACAATAAAGTTGGGATCAATTAATGCCCCAAAATCATTATTTGGTTGTTGACCATGGGTGTAGTTACTCGGTGAAATGCCATAATATGTTTGGCTAATACCATCCACCATCATATTAACACGACCAAATCCACTCAAACCGCGGATATTGACATTGACTGTACCTTGGCTCGCGTCCATTTGGGTGTAGGTTCCCGGCATAGTACGAATAATTTTATCTAATCCTTCCAGTTTATTTTGCGTACCTACTGCACTAAATGCCCCAGGCTTTTCTAAGGCTTTAACTAATGGCGTTTGTTTCTCAGTACCTGAAATTTTTAATTTACTAAATTGTACGATATCTTTATTTTGTTGTTGCTGTGTATCTTCTGCAAAAGCAATACTATGAAGCCCAGCACATAATAAGCTGGCTCCTACTATTTTTAATTTATTATTCATTAAACCATTCCTGTAAACGCGATAATTAAACATGCGCTCACATGCATCCAAATAAAATTTAATGCTTTAATTTTGCCATGCAACTGTTCGGCTATCGTTAAGAAACAATAGCCGAACCATTTTACAATAATGAGTTATTAGTATATTCGTTTTTCAATTGTGGAAAATAATGTTTTTTATCTTCCAGCATTAAAATAAAGCTGTAATCTAGGGCAATATCATCCAATGCATTATAGCGGCCTGATTTACCACCATGCCCCGCATTCATATTTGTCTCTAACAATAATAATGAATCTCCTTGTTTATATTCACGCAATTTTGCCACCCATTTTGCCGGCTCCCAATATTGCACTTGAGAATCATGTAAGCCCGTTGTCACTAACATATGAGGGTATTTTTGTTTTTTGACATTATCATAAGGGCTATAAGCCTTAATACGCCAATATGCCTCTTCATTTTCAGGATTACCCCATTCGTCATATTCACCGGTGGTCAATGGAATTGATGGATCTAACATTGTCGTCACCACATCAACGAATGGAACAGAAGCGACAACCCCTTCATACAGTTCAGGCGCCATATTCACTACGGCTCCCATTAACAGTCCACCTGCACTTCCTCCCATGGCATAGACATGGCCTTGTTTTCCATAACCCTGATTTATCAGTGCATTTGTCACGTCAACAAAGTCAGTGAATGAGTTCATTTTATTCACTGTTTTCCCTTGTAGATACCACCGTTTACCCAGTTCACCACCACCGCGAATATGGGCAATCGCGTACACAAAGCCTCTATCTAGCAGTGACAGACGTGAAGAGCTGAATGAGGGATCAATGCTGTAACCATACGCACCGTAGCCATAGACTAATAATGGATTTTGCCCCTCTTTAAATAAATCTTTTCGGTAAACTAATGAAACAGGAACTTTCACACCATCTTGTGCCGTCACCCACAAACGTTCACTTTGATATTTGGATTTATCAAAATCTTTCACTTCTTGCTGTTTTAATAACTGCCTTTCTTGTGTCTGCATATTAATTTCATACACAGAAGAAGGTGTCGTCATTGATGAATAGCCATAGCGCAACTTATCGGTATCAGACTCTGGGTTGTTATCAATCCATGCCATATAAGCGGGATCATCAAAACGGACATAATTTTCAGCTTTGGTTTGCCAATTAATTTGACGGAGATTAACCAAACCGTTTTGCCGCTCTTCCAGTACTAACCATTGGTTAAATAGCTCAAAATCTTCCAAATCCACATCATCACGTGGAGCGACTAAAGTCTCCCAATCGCTTTTGCCATCATGACTTGTGATATACAGACCAAACAATGGGTGTTGATGGTTCGAACGAATATAAAATTGACCGCGAAAATGATCAGGATAATATTCAACGCCCGTTTTACGAGGTTGGAAAACGTTAGCCTCATTATGTGGCTTGTTTGCATCAATTAAGCGATATTCCGACGTCTCAGTACTTGTGATTCCAATAAAAATATAATCTTTGGAAGTTGATTTAGAGATGCTGACATAAAAAGTATCATCTTTTTCTTCATACATCATGACATCTTGATGCTGTTGTTCACCGATTTGGTGGCGGAACACTTGATATGGCAACAAGGTTTGTAGGTCTTTATTTACATAAAATAAAGTGTTGCTATCATTGGCCCAAACAATATTGCCCGATGTATTCGTTAACTCATCATTTTTCCACGCTTGGCTGTCTAATGAACGGAAAGAGACCGCATAGTTATTACGACCCTCTCTATCTTCCGCAATCGCCACGATTTTATTGTCTGGTGAAACGGTAAGCGCACCTAAACGGTAGTACTCGCTCCCCTCCGCTCGTTGATTACCATCAACCAGTGTTTGCCACTCTCCTTCGCTATTCACAGGTCTGCGTTCATAAATAGGATAGTTTTTACCTGCTTCAAATCGGCTACGATAGGTATAGCCATTAAAGTCATAAGGTACAGACTCATCATCTTGTTTCATGCGTGAAAGTAATTCATCATAAATCTGTTTTTTTAATGGTTGGCCCAACGCCAGTTGCTGTTGACTATAGGCATTTTCTTTTTCTAAATAATCAATAACTTCTTGTGATTTTCTATGGTCGTCTCTCATCCAATAATAGTTATCGACACGCACATCACCGTGTGTCGTCATTGTATATGGCTGCTTTTTCGCTTTTGGTGCTGACATCTGTTCCTCCGCAAGGGCATGGCCTGCATGTAGTCCAATAAATGCTATTAGACAGAATTTAGCGATTCGAGTGGATACTGACAATAAATCTGTTCTTATAATCATTCTGTTACCCTGATTAACCGTTAGTTTTCAAGTGTGAAGTCTATTGGCATTCTTACCGTAACTTTGCCATTCCTAAGCATTTCGGCTGGAGGGATGGGAAGTGGTTGTGCTCGAGAAAGGACTTTTTCGGCTTCCCTATCAAGAGAGCGAGTTCCTGACCCTTTAATCAGTGAGCTTTTAATAACATAGCCCTGAGCATCAACGTCAAATTCAACCACAGGAATTCCTGTGCGGTTACGTCGCCGAGCATCATCAGGGTAGCGTTTAAATTTATTCAATTGGCCGAGAACGAGAGCCTGCCACGCTTTTTCTGCATCCAGTTGCGATTGTGATTGACTATTGAAATCAGCCGCAATCTTATTGCTCTGTTTCAATGCAGCAGCATCACTAGTCACAGGCGCTGAATTTGATTTTGAGTTATCACTTTCAAGCTTTTTAATAGGCTTTTTAGGCGGTTCTTTCTTCTCTTTTTTAGGCGTCGGTTGTGGCTTTTTCTTTTCGGTTTTGGTTACTAACAGTTCAGCATTTTCATTTACGGGTGCGGTAGGTAGCTCAGACTGCTCAGGTTCAGCTTCTTGGGCTTTACTTGCCACAGAGACCTCCTGCACTTGGCCGATATTCACTTCTGTGACCTGTTTAGCTTCCGCTTCCATGGAAACTTCCACCACAACGGATGGTGGTGGCACGGGATTATCCCACTGTTGATCGTCAGAGCTGCGTAAAAAAAGTCCAATAACTAAAAAATGTAATGCAATTGCAACAATAACCGCACTACCCATTTTCATACTTTGGTTCTGGTAGTGCTCAAATGTAATCGTACTCATTTTAATCTTATTTGCTGTGCCAAAAAACCCAAATGATAATCAATTTCATATGCAAATGAAAACTATTTTTATTCAAATTTGTTTCATTATCACAATTACATTACAAATAATTATAAAATGATTATTTTTCAACCGCTTGATTTACACTAGGCGTATACCAAACATAATCCGCATGAAGATTATCGATAGCATTCCCTTTTTCTGAAATGATCAGCACAGTAAATTCAGCATCAGGAGCCAGATCTTGCACATGTAACGGTACACCAATAGCTCGTGTCGCATGATACCCCCCCACAAACAACAAGGCTGGGGTTGGTGCTTGTAACAGTGATTTAGCCATACGACGATCACGCATTTGTTGAATAACCGTCATCTTTTCAACCTGCTCCGGTGTTAATTTGCCGTCATGAGAGGTTTCAATCGTCTTACTGATCAACTCCTGCACGACAGGTTGAGTCGAATATACGCCATTTAATACTGGCGGATTTTTGTATGCTTCCTTGACCTCTTCCTTATTCAAATTTGCTGAAAGTAGTGGGTACGGGGCTTTTAATAGTTGTTTAGTCAACTCGCCATACTGCTCCCACGGCCATCCACTATTCCATTTAATCGACAACTGCAATTTTTCATCGCGAATATACGGATCTCCCTGCATTTGTGCTTTCACTGAGTTAATACTTTTTTGCTGATCTGGTTGGAGCATTTCAAGTAACACTGAGCCTTGTGGACGCGTTTTGTGCATCTCTTGAGCCAGCCACTGCTCTATTTGGTGATGATACATATTGTCGTGTTTTTCACCGACAATAACGCGAGATGATTGAGATAACTGCTCAATAAGCTGTTGAGGTGTAATGGATTGACCTGATTGTAAGTCAATGATTTGCCCTTGTCCGGTAAGCTGACTATCTAGCTCTACCGGCTTTTGTTCTATTTGCTGTGCACAACCCGCAACCAACAATAGCGCCATTGCGATAAGGGAGGACTTTGCCTTCAATGTTACTGATATCATTATCTTTTCCATCTATTGAGTACAGGATTACCCAAAATACAGATAATGAGAATGATTTTCAATTAAAAAGGCCTCTAAATATTAAAATTTAGAGGCCTTTAGATATTAAGTGAAATTATAGTGGATGTGTTTGTGCTTCAACAGCAGCCAATGCCACCATATTAACAATACGACGTACAGAAGCTATCGCGGTGAGGATGTGTACAGGTTTTGAAACCCCCATTAACACCGGACCTACCGTCACACCATCAGAGCTTGTTACACGTAATAAGTTATAGCTAATACGTGCCGCTTCCATATTTGGCATGATCAACAAGTTTGCTGACCCTTTTAGTGGGCTATCAGGCATGACATCTTTACGGATAGATTCAATCAATGCAGCATCGGCATGCATTTCGCCATCGATTTCAAGATGCGGCGCTTGAGCCTTGACCAGCGCTAATGTATCACGCATTTTTTGTGCGGATGCACAATCAGAAGAGCCGAAACTGGAACGGGATAACAGTGCCACTTTCGGTTCAATACCAAAACGGCGCACCGTATCGGCTGCCATTAAGGTAATTTCCGCTAGCTCTTCTGGTGTTGGATCTTCGTTCACATAGGTATCGGCAACAAACGTGTTACCCGTTGGTAATAATAGTGCGTTCATCGCCCCTGCTGCATGAGCGCCTTCACGGAAACCGAACAGATTTTTTACTACGCTATAGTGTTCGCTGTAACTACCAACGGTTCCACAGATCATACCATCCGCTTCACCACGAAGTACCATGATACCGCCGATTAAAGTCGGGTTACCAATCACCGCACGACGTGCCATCTCTTGTGAAACACCACGGCGTTTCATGATTTGGTAATATTCTTGCCAGTACTCTTTGAAACGTGGATCGTTTTCATTGTTAACCACTTCAAAATCTTTCCCTAGCTCAATATGCAGGCCAAGTTTTTGAATACGTTTCTCAATCACACTTGGGCGTCCAACTAGAATTGGGAATGCTAAGCCAAGGGAAACCAACTCTTGTGTCGCATGTAATACGCGCTCTTCTTCCCCTTCTGCCAAAACAATACGTTTTTTCTCTTTTTTGGCTTGTGAAAAGATAGGCTTCATAAACAAGTTTGTTTTATAGACAAACTGGTTCAGTTTTTCGATATAAGCATCAAAGTCTGCAATTGGACGTGTGGCAACCCCTGAATCCATCGCCGCTTTTGCCACTGCTGGCGCAATTTTAACTATCAAACGTGGATCAAAAGGCTTCGGAATAATGTATTCAGGGCCGAAGAATAAGTCTTGGTTGCCATAAGCAGAAGCAACTTCCTCACTCTGCTCTGCCAACGCTAAATCAGCAATCGCATAAACACAAGCGAGTTTCATCTCTTCGTTGATGGTCGTTGCGCCAACATCCAACGCGCCACGGAAGATGAACGGGAAACATAATACGTTGTTCACTTGGTTAGGATAATCAGAGCGGCCTGTACAAATAATGGCATCTGGACGTACTTCTTTTGCTAATGGCGGTAAAATTTCAGGTTCAGGGTTAGCAAGCGCTAAAATAAGCGGGTCTTTCGCCATGGTTTTCACCATGTCTTGGGTCAGCACACCAGGACCAGAACAACCTAAGAAAATATCTGCATTTGGGATCACATCCGCAAGGGTTCTTGCGCCATTATCTTCAATGGCATAGGCGGCTTTTGTGACATCCATTTTTTCATCACGGCCTTTATAAATCACCCCTTTGGAGTCGCAGACTGTGATATTTTCGTGTTTTAAACCTAGTGCAACAAGCAGGTTCATACATGCAATTGACGCTGCACCTGCACCTGAAACGACTAGGCGAACATCACCGATATCTTTTTTAACAATACGAAGGCCGTTGATCACCGCCGCCGTACAAATAATTGCGGTTCCGTGCTGATCATCATGGAACACAGGGATATTCATTCTTTCGCGCAGCTTCTGCTCAATATAAAAACATTCAGGCGCTTTAATATCTTCTAGGTTGATACCCCCAAAAGTTGGCTCAAGAGAAGCAATAATATCAACAAGTTTATCGGGATCGGTTTCATCAACTTCGATGTCGAACACATCAATGCCAGAAAACTTCTTAAATAGCACCCCTTTCCCTTCCATAACGGGTTTACCCGCCAAGGCCCCAATATTACCTAATCCCAAAACCGCTGTACCGTTTGAGATCACACCGACAAGGTTCCCTTTCGCGGTATAACGATACGCTGATAGTGGCTCTGAGGCGATTTCAAGACATGGAACCGCAACCCCTGGTGAGTATGCAAGAGCCAAATCGCGTTGAGTCGTTAATGGTTTAGTCGGTGTTACAGTTATTTTTCCTGGATGAGGAAACTCATGAAAATCAAGAGCACTTTGTTTTAATTTATCATCCATCATCAAGTCCTTTCAAAGTAGGTAGGGTAAAAGCAGTAAACAGTATAAACAGTTCAGACAAGCAAATCATGATCTTGATGACAATTTCCAGAAAATTCTTTCGGTTACATCAGTTAGTAATACGAGTTAGCCTAAAATATCACCTCAAACTCTCACTCAATCAATATACTTGAAGGCCAATTATATATTATAGATATAATTACTTTTGATAATTTTAATCATATAAAAATCGAGTTATTATTTTTTTGGTTTTCTATTTCGGGGTTCTGAATATTAATTATATAAATTAATAATTAAATACAATGAGCATTAAAAAATAGTAATAAAGGCGAAAATTGAAGGCTATAACATATTTAATGTAATGGCGTGTTTGCTATTAAGCTGTCCTCTTTTATTATTGTCAGGCATAAAAAGGAATCTACTATGTCTTCCCAAACCGTTATGATTATTGATGAACATCCTATTTATCGCTATGGTTTACGGCACCTTATCGACTCAGATGCATATTTCACTGTCGCAGCTGAATGCTGTAATTGCTCTGAAGCACTTGATATTGCTGACAAACTACAACCTGACATAATACTAACTGATATCAATATTTATGGTACTAAAACATTCGAAACAATTCGCTTATTACGTAAACGCTGCCTTAAGTCGTATTTATTAGTTTTATCATTTTCAGCTTTAAAAACAGATATCTACAATGCTATTGATGCAGGCGCACAAGGCTATCTGCTTAAAAATAGTGAACTTGATATGCTGATGAATAGCATGCGAAAAGCAGCGGCTGGGCACCATGTATTTAGCGAAAAAGTCTATCAATATCTCGTTAATCGCCATAAAATTAATGACCCATTATCATCATTAACGCGCAGAGAATGCGAAATATTGCATGAAATGGCGGCTGGATTAAAAAATAGGGAAATTTCCCAATTACTTTTTATTTCAGAAGAAACAGTAAAAGTGCACATCCGTAATTTACTTAAAAAACTAAATGTACGCTCCCGATTAGAAGCAAGTCTAATATACATGAGAGCAAAATAATATATTTACTATAATTAATTTATTATGAAATAATTTAATTAACTATTAATTTAATCATTAGATTAACTTTTCTTTCCCACAGAAAGCTAGATCCTGAATAGATTTTCGCGCATTATGTAGGGCTAACAGTAAATCATCAAAGGAAAATTTTATGTCAAACAGCACTTCTTCCCCTTACATTATGTATGGTATTAAAAATTGTGACACGATCAAAAAGGCGCGTCGCTACTTGGAAGATAATGGCATTAATTATCAATTTCATGATTACCGTGTTGAGGGGATTGATGATGCCTTATTATCGGCGTTCATCGCTCAGCTCGGTTGGGAAGTTTTAGTTAATAAAAGAGGCACAACTTGGCGTAAACTCAGTGATGCTGAAAAAAATGCCGTTGTTGATGCTGAAAGCGCCAAAAAAGTGTTATTGGCTGAACCTGCGATGATCAAGCGCCCAATTCTCGTTTCAGCAGACAACCGCTATCTTGTCGGTTTTTCCGCTGATGAATATCAACAATTTACTCAATAAGCCGGAGCGCAGTGATGGATTGTCCTGTTATACAACTCGCTCAAGAACTCATCTCTCGCCCATCAATTAGCCCTGATGACCAAGGGTGTCAGGCATTATTAATTGAACGACTCGAAAAAGTAGGGTTCACCGTTGAAAAAATGTTATTTGATGATACGGCTAATTTCTGGGCTTATCGAGGTGCCGACGGCGAGACCTTAGCATTTGCAGGCCATACGGATGTCGTTCCCGCTGGGGATGAGACAAAATGGCAAACGCCCCCTTTCATACCAACCATTATCAACCAACACCTTTATGGTCGTGGTGCAGCGGATATGAAAGGCTCCGTTGCAGCTATGGTCGTCGCTGCCGAGCGTTTTGTACAAAAACATCCCGATCATCGTGGTCGGTTAGCCTTTTTAATCACGTCCGATGAAGAGGCAAAGGCGACAAATGGTACGGTTAAGGTCGTTGAAACGTTGATGCAACGTAATGAGCGGTTAGATTACTGTTTAGTGGGCGAGCCTTCTAGCCAAACTCAACTCGGTGATATCGTTAAAAATGGCCGCCGAGGCTCTATCACAGCGAATTTAACGATTTTAGGCACGCAAGGGCATGTCGCATATCCACACCTTGCCGATAATCCAGTACATCGAGCGACAAATTTTTTACAAGAACTTGTATCAACACAGTGGGATCAAGGTAATGAATTTTTCCCCGCGACCAGTATGCAGATCGCCAATCTTCATGCGGGTACTGGTGCGACAAATGTTATTCCGGGTGAGTTTTTCGTTCAGTTTAATTTCCGATTTAGCACAGAATTAACCGACAAAATCATCCGTGAGCGTGTTGAAGAGATGCTAGCACGACACCAATTACGCTATGAAATTGAATGGAAGCTTTCGGGCCAGCCTTTCTTAACCCGTACAGGGAAATTAGTCGACGCCACCGTGCAAGCTATTCATGAATTCACGGGGCGCACTACAGAGCTCTCAACGAGTGGTGGGACATCTGATGGGCGTTTTATTGCTCAAATGGGGGCACAGGTCATTGAATTAGGGCCACTCAATGCCACTATTCATAAAGTTGACGAGTGTGTCAGTGTACATGACCTACAGCAACTGGCACGGATTTATGAACGCATAATGGAGCTACTGTTACTATGATGACCATCGCCATGCTCACCGGCCGTTCAACCGACCATCTCGTGACATTAGGCGGTAATCACCGCCTACAATTTAATGCGACAAAAGCATTTTTGTCCATGCAACAAGCGGCGGCGAAGGCTGGCTTCAAGCTCCAATCCGCCAGTGCATTCCGTGATTTTTCACGTCAGCAACTGATTTGGAATGAGAAGTTTACCGGAAAGCGCCCCGTTCTTGATAAACAAAGTAATCCGCTAGATATTAGCGTATTAAGCGAAGGCGAATTATGTGAAGCTATTTTGCATTGGTCCGCCCTGCCGGGCGCAAGCCGCCACCATTGGGGCACGGAAATTGACGTCTATGACCCATTGCGTCTCCCTGAAGGGCAATCACTGCAACTTGAGCCATGGGAATACGAACAAGGCGGCTATTTTGCTGAGCTGAATCAGTGGCTAAGTGACAATATGGCCACATATGACTTCTACCGCCCTTTCACCGCTAAAAATGCAGGTGTTGCCTATGAACCTTGGCATATTAGCTATTGGCCCTTATCCCATGACGCTGAGCAACTGTTGACCCCTCAAGTGGTTCAATCTGTTTTACAAGAAGAAGTTATCTTGGGTAAAGATTGGCTATTAGCGAATCTAGAATATGTTTTTAATCGCTACATTAAAATTCCAGAATAGCCTCAAAAAGCGCCAAATCTCTTGGCGCTTTTTCATTTAACACCATCATACTTTATTATCATTCGATACAGGTTTATCTATCACCGGTAATCGATACATAAAAATCACTAGCCAGCATAACAGGACAAATAGACCTAACTTTAACCACCAAAAGTTCACAACCCAAATTGAAATCGTAAACGTAACTAATATCACGGCTATCGCTTTAGGTTTAGCGCCTTTTGGCAAACCTTTATACGTTTGCCAATGTCGGATATAGCCACCAAACCATGAACGATAAAGTAACCAGTGATGAAAACGCGGCGATGAGCGAGAAAAGCACCATGCCGCCAATAAGAGAAAGGGGGTTGTTGGCAGTACCGGCAATACAACGCCTAAGCATGCTAATATTACCGCGAGCCAACCTATTAGGATCAACAATCCTTTTTTTATATTCAAAATGGCTCTCCCAACGGCTTCAAAAACATGATTAAATAAACCCAATGACTAGGGTATACCCTATCGAAATTCAAATAGTAATGTGATGCCAAATGTGTGCCTGTAAAAGTTTCAACTTTTCATCCACCTTTTTAATCACCTCTTATTAGCAAGCACAAAGGCGACATATGCATTGGTTAGCAGATTATTGGTGGGTGATCCTACTGATTTTAGTTGGCGTCATCTGGAATTCTATCAAAGAGATGATGCGAGTAGATCATAAAAAATTTCTTGATAATAAACCCGAGCTTCCCCCTCATAAAGATAACAATCATCTTTGGGATGATAACGATGATTGGCCTAAAGATAAGAAGGGCTAATTTTTTGCGCTATCGTTTTAACAAGCTCAGGGTGGTCACGTTGCACAACGTCTTTAACTTCTGCCCTTGCTTGTTGTAACCACGCTTTTTGCCCCGTTAATGATAGCTGTTGGCAAATCTCTTCCAAAGATAACTGTAGTTGAAAATAGAAACGCAGCAGCTTCAACCCACCTTCTTGATGCGCTAATAAACGTTGTATCGCCGCACTACTCGCTGCCAACGTACGATGATAAAAGCCAAATCCAACCAGTTCAATCCAATCTTCGGGCGTTAAATGCTGCTTATCACATGTCGGCAAGTGGAATGGCTCAAGGTCACGACGCCAAAAGAGATCCCTTGGCAAGTTGTGTTTGGCTTGCTCACACATGCGTTGTGCTTGTGATGATAGCGGTAAAATCGCCATCGCCGTGTAACATCCACTGCTTGCTTCAAGGTGTTCACCAACACGTACTAATTGATAACCCGCTTGTTGCCAAAAACGTAATAACTCCGGTGTCAGACCAAAACTCACTGATAAAAAATCTTTGCCTTGGTAAACGGCCTGCTGTTTTTGAGCGTCAAGCAGTTGTGAGCCAATTTTTTGTCGGCGATAAGCAGCCTCAACCGCGATCCTCGTTGCACGTAGTGATGACATCTGAGGCGCCTCAGGGAAGTAATAATGAGCAGCAAGGGATTGTGCCACTAAACTCCCCCTAGGGCGGCGGAGACCAGCCCAAATTTGCCAACTTAGTTGGCTATCTAACCCACCTTCTTCAACCATCCATAAGGCTCCAATCAATTGCGTCGCCGATTTGGCCAACATAAATTGCTGGCGACTTGCATCAAGTAACCGACGAAGATCGAGAGGGGATGTTCGATAATGTGCACTGGTGAGTAATCCATAAAAACTTTTCAGTTGTTTAGGATCATCAACTAATTGTTGCTGGCTGATAGGCTCAATTAGCTGTAATGGCGAGTGATCGTTTACACCTTCAGGCTCTTCTAGTAATAATGCCTGATTGAGCCAATGTTCAAGGGGATCATGCTTAGCCCAGCGGATAGGCTCGACTAAATCGAGAGCAGTAAAACCGCCCAATTGCGCACAAAACTTATTGATAAAGCCTCGCCCTGTTCCTTCATAGCCATCCACCGTTGTCGTTAATAAAACACGTGGAAAATAATTGACCAGTTGGCGCAGAATATAACTTGGAATCGCTGCCGCTTCATCAATAATCAACCAGTCAGCTTTTATGTCACCATTCTTCTTACAGTAACGTAATAATTCATCTGGCGCCCAAAAATTGAGCGGCTGACCGGCTGATTTTTCTAGTGTTCGTATCGCGACTTTAGCAGGCGCACAGCACCAGCACTCCCCTTGCCAGTTGCGGATCAACATTCCTGCAAGGGTCGATTTCCCTCGCCCACGGGGAGCGATGATCCCCCAAACACCGTCATTTGCGGATAACAACTGTTCCAGTACATATTGCTGAGCCGGTGTCGCCTCACCCGAAGGTGGTTGCCAATGCTCTTTTTCGGGTAAAAGAGAAAAATGCGCTGGCTTATCTTGTTGCCAAACCAGCACGTCAGATTGCGCCTGTATCAACTGCTGTAAATGATGCACAAAATTAGGCGTGGCGATCATGCCATTTTGCTCATTCCATCGAATACTATCGTTATCCAATGAATACGCCCACTCAGTTTGTGGTGGCGTACATAAAACCAGCAAGCTCCCAGCCTTTAATGCCCCAGCAAGCATAGCGAGAGCCTCGCTATGCAAACCTTCTCTTGCATCAAAGACCCCATGTAAAAACTCTCTGCCTAATAATAAATGTGCATTTTTAACGGGCAATGCCCCCGTTATTGTTGATGAAAGGGCCTGCCAATCACCCGCGATAATTGATTGAATTTCATTTAATTGTTTATCTATCCACAAGCTCTCACCAGAGAGCACCAACAAGCGCCGATGACCACAATCATTAAGTTGAGCACAGATTTTAGGAAGTGAATAATTCATATACCCGCTAAGATTTACCGATCAATAATGACAAGATCCCTGCTGCGATAAGAGGACCAACAGGAACACCACGGAAGAGTGCTACGCCGACAACCGTGCCAACAAGTAGGCCTGCTACTGTTGAAGGTTGATGTGACATTAACGTAACACCACGGCTTCCCAACCAAGAAACTAACACCCCGATCACAATAGCAAGCAGTGATTTCCAATTTAAAAAGGAACCTAATACATCTTGTGCTGAAATTTTACCACTAGCAATAGGAGCCATCACACCAATAGTTAATATTAATATCCCAATCGTTAACCCATATTTCTCTACCCAAGGAAAGAAATTATTTAAAGGTGTGATCCGCACCACCAGCAAAAATAACATAGCTAATGTCACCGTCATATTATGACTGATGATCCCAAGGCCTGCTAAAACCAGTAAAATTATCAAGGTAGGATCGACTTGACTCATATTGTATTCCCTGTAAAACGTGCTGCTTTTGCTTATAAAATTAGCGAAAGATAAAAAGTACGGCTTATGTTATTGGCTCACCGAATAAGAAGCAAACGTCACGGCATATTATTGCCCGATATATTGTTGAAATAAGATATTTACAGGCTCTCCTCCGATAGCGATCATTTTATTTTTGAAAGATGCGGGTAAATCACCATTCGACTCGGAAGGTAATGTCATTAATTCAGTAATGAACGGGTCTAATCCTGATGGATTATTGGCGACCTTCTGTAAAATAGTATCTAATTTTCGCCAAAATGTAGCGCCTTGAGAATAGAACTCAGCATAAACAGAGCGATCCCCTGCTTTAAATCGCTTATCTAGTTCAATAAAAGTATGTGTCACTGGAGCATTTAATGGCATCATTGCAGATTCAATTGACGAAACAATTTGTGGCTGGCTTTCCATCTGTTTTAATGCTTTCAAAGCATAATATTGAGCAAGGCCTTCCTCAACCCAAGCTGGCTGCGTTGATTTATTTTCCCTTACCATATCAATAAGTTGATGAAATTGCTCATGGGCAATAACAAGTTGGGTTTTTGCATTATTGAGATTAATGTTTTTATCATCCTTTTTATCAGAATATAAATAGTTAGCCACGAAACTGCGACCACCCGCCGCCCCACCAATAAAGCCATTTTTTTCATTACTGCCGAGCCAAATCACCAACAATGTATTATCACGCTTGTCTTGAGGTGAAATTGATAACGCTTTGGTTAAATACTTTAAGGCTTGTTGGTGATAACCATTTAGCTGATATTGATCGGTTAACGTGACGTTGTCACTAAAATAGCGAACTTTCATATTCGTTAAGTCCACTTGTTGCAATCGAATATCCCCCACTAAATAAAATTCAGGCGCCTTATAATAGGCAGGAACCGACCACGCGCTTGTATTTTCAGCTTTCGCGCCATAGATAGCGATCCCATCGGCAGCACGAATAATCCCTTCTTCATCATTGACTAAGCGCAATAATGACGTAGGCTCAGAAAGCAATATCTGTTTTTTGTTTTGATATTCACTGGTAATGAAAATAGTCGCTTGCTTCGAGGCGTCAACATGCCCTTTTGCAACTTTATTAGGGAGGACATGCCACGAAACCCGTTCACAACCTATAGGCACAATCCATTCATTTTCGGTATTTTTCTTTAACAACGTACCTTGGCACTGAGGATGGTTAATTTGCGGTTTTAACCCCCACGCTTCCCCTCTCACGATCAATTTTTGTTCCTGCTCGGATTTAGGTAAATCCATGGAGAGCGTTAACATCCCCTCCGTTGATAGATCATCAATGGTATAATGGGTTTTCGCTGACGCATTTATCAACCCGAAAAATAAAAGCGTGGTTATCAATATGGTACGCGTCAAATAGAACACTTTAACCTCATATTTGGGCAGGTCATACATTAATATAGAGCGACTTCCCACTCTTCAAAAGGAGGGTCAACGTTAAAAGAAGCATCACAGTAACTTCGAATATAATCCGTTGCTCTTTTCTGCGCATGAGTAAAATTCAATACTTCCCCTGCCTCATCAATTTCCAGTGTATTGATAAATATTGCGTACGCTTGTTCAATAGCACTCGGCTCCTCGCCATACAGCGACAAATAATCAATCCCCTCGAGCATGTAATGTGAACCACTTGCCATAAAATAGCTGAAAGTTCTAATCGCCCCACTAACGCTATGGCTGAGCTTCATCTGAGCCTCCTTAAAATGTATTTTGCGCTGAAAAGGTGTTGCAGCTATTGATATCTCCCGTCTCAAACCCTTTTTTAAACCAAAAATAGCGCTGTTGTGAGGTGCCATGCGTAAAACTATCTGGGATCACGCGACCTTGGCTCTGCTGCTGTAATCTGTCATCACCAATTGCCTGAGCCGCATTCAACGCGGATTGTAAGTCGCCATCGTCTAAGATGCCCTCTTTATCCATATTGTGCCCCCAAACACCCGCAAAACAATCGGCCTGTAATTCAAGTTTCACCGACAGTTTGTTGGCTTCTTTTGTACTTACACCTTGCTGTAATTTTCTTACTTGCCGTTCAATGCCTAATAAGTGCTGCACATGATGGCCGATTTCATGAGCCACGACGTACCCTTGCGCAAATTCACCACCAGCCCCTAATTTGGTTTTCATGTCATTATAAAATGACAGGTCGATATAAACTTTATTATCAGCTGGACAATAAAACGGCCCCATAAATGCTTTACCTTGCCCACACGCTGTCGAAGTACCATTGCGATAAATGACTAATTTAGGCTGCTGGTATTGTTTGCCTAGCTTTTTAAATTCCGTTTGCCAAACATCTTCTGTGGAAGCAAGCATCACTGACGTAAAGTCGGCTAACTGTGCCTCTTGTGGGCTAATGGTACGATTTTGGGCTTGTTGCGAAGAGTGATTACCGATAGGCTCTCCGGTAATTAACCCCGTGAGATCAACGCCATAATAGCCAGCTACGACAATAACAATCAGAATAACAACGCCACTTTTTCCTCGTAATGGAATTCGTATCCCCCGACCATTGCCTTGAAAACCCCCTGATGAATTTTCTGATCTTCTATCTTCAATATTGTCGCTACGACGACGGTCTTGCCAACGCATAATCACCTCTATAATCAGCAAATAAACGGTTTAGTCACAGTTTAAACTCAAAATCGTTACAATTGACTTAATTATTTTTATTCATACCACGTCATCGCCTGCTTAGCACTCTGAACTAACACAGATGTTCAACATTTTAACCTTATTAATTAAGTGGATATATTGTTTTTTAACTGATTGTTTTTCACTTAACGCAAATTAATCGCAATTCCAATTAAATAAGCAATAGAAAACACTTCGTTACTGATATCTCCTTGATTGTTACTTATAATAATATGAGGTCAATATAAAATTATTATCACTGACGATATCACTGTATTTCGCCGAGTTGACAAATCACCTTATATTCAAGTCGTCATATAATTAGGATCACTCATATGAATGTAGCTTTCCCTCCCGCCTCCAATGCGCGCTATTTTGCCCTGCGATTACGGCCCGGCGAGGATGTTATTCCAACACTGCGTCATTTTATTCAGCAGAACCACTTAAAAGCCGCTTTCATTGCTGGTTGTGTTGGTAGCTTAACTCGCGTTAATTTGCGTTTTGCAGGAAAAGAGACAACCGATCAATTTGTTGGTCGATACGAAATTGTTTCACTTATCGGCACATTAGATAGCGAAGGCGAACATTTGCATTTAGCCATTTCAGATGAAAATGGTCATGTGCAAGGGGGGCATATGATGCTTGACTGTACCGTTAGAACAACGTTAGAGCTTGTTATTGGGGAATTAGAGCATATCACTTTCACTCGTCAATATTGCGAATTATCTGGATATGACGAATTAGCAGTTTCTGAACGCACGCCCCACAACTCCCATTCTTCTGTTCATCGCTAAGGAGCGGTGTATTCATGCCAAAATCATCTACTCTTTCGAGCCGTACTTTAGCGTTAATTGTTTTTTCAATCGCTATTAACATGTTAGTTGGGCAAATAAGCTCAAGCATTAAGTTGCCAATTTTTCTTGATTCAATTGGCACAATCATTTGTGCTTTATTAGCCGGCCCTTGGATCGCTGCATTAACCGGATTATTAACCAATCTATTATGGGGGTTACTCAGTGGCCCAATTGCCGCCGCTTTTGCCCCTGTTGCGATGATGATAGGCCTCAGTGCAGGGTTACTCGCTCATGCTGGATTTTTTCGGACGTTACCTAGAGTTATCTTTTCCGGCATCGTCATTACATTAGCATTGATGTTAGTTGCTGTGCCTATCCGTACTTATTTATTTGCAGGTACAACAGGTAGCGGAGCCGATTTTTTCGTCGCTTACTTCCATGCTGTGGGAGAAAACCTACTTGAATCTGTTGCCATTACCGTACTAGGAGCCAACATTGCAGATAAAATAGTGTCGGCACTCATTGCGTGGTTATTAGTGCGTCGCTTACCGCTGCGTGCACAACAAAACTTTCCAAATATGGCGCGAGTAAGATAAATATGCATCCTTTTACCTCGCTGACATTATGGTTCTGGCTCAGCTTTACTGTTGTTCTATTACCATTTGACTGGCCGTTAATTGTCGTCAGCCTGGTGACTTTTGCTATGCTACTCGCATGGCGCCAAGCACGTTACCGCTATCGCTATGTTATTGGCTTGATGCTACCAATGGCATTAGGGCTATGGCTGATCCATAGTGGTTGGCTAACCTACTGGCTGACAGGCGAGTTTTCTGTTGCGACACAGCAGCAAAAAGCCTTGGCTTTATGGTTTCGGCTTTTAGCCATTATCAGTAGTGCACAACTGTGGCTACAGTATGTGTCGACTGAAAAATTGATTAGAGCGCTATTTGCTAGCCGTTTACCAACCAGCTTTTCATATTTATTAGCTGGGCCACTCTTGTTTGTTGAACAACTACGGCAACAAATCAGCAGTATCAAAGAGGCACAGTTGGCACGAGGCGTCCCCCTTGATGGCAATCTGTTACAACGATTTATGTCATTACCGGCATTGATACTGCCACTCGCAACCCAAGCACTCAGTGAACTGGCTATCCGTGGAGCTGCCTTGGATATGCGTGGTTTTCGTGCCGTGAGTCAGCGAACAACGTTGGGCGCCCCAAAAGACAACCTCTTTCAAGCCATTTGTCGTTATGCCATTTTAGTCATTATCATCATTGAAGGAGGGATCGACTGGTGGTGGTAAATTTACAACGACTATGTTTTACCCACAAAGGTGCGGGATCAACCACCTTAGGCCCTATTGATATACAATTAGCAGCAGGACAGTGGCTTGCCATCTTAGGGGGCAACGGTAGCGGTAAAAGTACACTCGCTCAACTGCTCTGTGGTTGGTTACCTGAATTGATTACAGGTGAACTTAGTGGTGTCGCTGAGGTTTTATCACAACCCATATCACAAGGCCACTTAGCAATACTCAGTGCGCAACGCCAACTGATCCAACAATCACCACAATTACAATTATCCGGTTGCACATTCAATGTGGAACAAGAAATTGCCTTTGGCCCTGAAAACCTTGGGTTACCTGAAGCACAAATCAGGCAGCGGGTTAACGAAGCCATTGCGCTTACGGACTGCGAAGCTTTACGCCATCGACACCCCGCGACCTTATCAGGTGGAGAAGCCCAACGCGTTGTCATCGCAAGCGCACTCGCCATGCAGCCTAAGTTATTATTATTGGATGAGGCATTTAGTCGCCTCACACCAAAAGCCGCCCATACCCTGCTACTTGCGTTGAAACACTATTCTCAACGTACCAATTGCAGTGTGATCCTGTTTGAGCGCCAACTACTTCCTGCGATGAGTTTTTGTGAGCAACTGATGTTATTAGATGCGGGTAACGTCATCGCCACAGGTACTGATAGAAAAAAACTTTTTTCGGTGGCACAAACCACCATTAATATGCCCGATGCTTGGCGTGCACTTGGTTATTTAATCAATCAAAATGCTTGGCCTACTGACATTCCCAATGATAACAACGCATTACTTAAGGCATTTAAGGAGTATTATGCTACTTTTTGAACATATTGATTATCGTTGGCCTAAAAGTACCCAAGAGACCATTTCACAGCTTTGTTTGCGTCTCGAAGCGGGCGAATGGGTTGCATTAGTTGGTGACAATGGTGCTGGAAAATCGACACTCCTGCGGCTTGCTGCGGGTCTATTGCGCCCAACACAAGGTGAGATCCACTTTAATCACCAAAAACTTGCCGCACTGAACGCTATACAACGTGCCAGTCAAATTGGTGTTTTATTCCAAGAGGTCGAAAAACAAGTTTTCCATAGTCGAGTAAAAGATGAAGTCGCATTCGGCCTTAAACGACAAAAGCTATCTCAATCAGAGATAGAAAAACGGACGTTGGAAGCCCTTGAATGTTGCCATTTGCAAGATGTTGCCAATAGTCACCCTCTTGATTTAGATGCAGGTCAACGGCGTATGGTGGCTGTCGCCAGCCTGAGTGCGATTTCCCCCAAAGTGCTGCTATTAGATGAACCTACTCGTGACTTTGATGCACGTTGGCTCGCTTGCTTTGAGCGTTGGTTGGCATTACAGCGTACGATGGGCACGACGCTACTCGCCATTAGCCATGATCTTGATTTTGTTGCTCGCCATTTCAAGCGGGTTATTCATCTATCAGCAGGTAAAATCATTGCTGATGGTCCGCCTGAAACCGTACTTAACCACCCTGATTTACAACCGGAATCCGTGCTTCCAACACCAACACTGTATTCATTGAGTCACGCATTGGATATCGCGTTAGAAAGCGACCCTAAACGTTGGGCTGATAAATTTATCCGTATTAGCCGCGAGCCAATCTGACTTTTCAGCTTGAACGTTATCAGTTTTTATATGGTTGTCGACCCTTGATATCAACACTAAGGTTTGATTTATTGCGGTGATAACGTCTTAGCTTATATCTAGATATCGATATCAGACAGGTAAAAAATGCCATGTTAATGGTAAACTATCCCGAGTCAAGGTTGGGCAAGTGTGTGTCATGCTGCTCTGTTTTATTATTTGTAGCATGATAGGCCCGATGTATATAAATAACCCGTAAGAGAACTTTGGCTGTATAGACGAATTAAAACCAGAAAACTAATTATCTTCCTAAGTAAAAGCTGTAAACATCCATTATGCAGCTTCCCCACTAAAACAGCTCAGTAAAACCGATAACCTAAACGCCAAGATGTTAGTTAAAGCGTCAATACAGTTGTATAATGAAAAGTGGTCACAATTATCTGTGTTATATGTATGAAACTAAAATATGAATTCCTTAAATATCACTTTGTATTCTATGATCTGATCTTCGAACAGATGACTAAGGTTTAATCATGCGGGCAATCCAAACGCTATTTTGTATCTTCTCCCTACTATTTTCGGTGATAGGATACTCTGCTGACAATAAGTTAACCTTAGTTATTGCAGGTATGACTTCGCAACAAGTGGTTTCTATTATGGGGGAACCTTCTGATTCAGCAACGATAGAAAATGCCACCCTATTGCTCTATACCAAGCGCCCTACCATGCTTAAAATGCAAAATACTGTTCAACACTTTATTTTCCTTGATAACAAATTGGTAGAGTACGGTGAAAAGCATATTGAACCCACACATTCAGCCTATAACCTGATACCTGCCACTGAGCAACTACAGTTATGGTTAGCAGAGCAAGGCAAAGATCTTAATCCATCTGCGGCGGCTCATGACCTTACGACCAACAAAAAATAGCACCAATAATAGCGGCTTAGCTTTCTGACATCCCCCTCGTTTAAGGGCATTTCGTCCAAAAAATCGAATGTCGAGTGTATTCGCAAAGTTGCCCATCGTATTTTCAAAGCTAAAAGTGTTGATAAGACAGCCATCATTCTCCTTATCGCCCATGAATAACAGATGAGCAGCTAAAGATACCAAACCAACTCATCGCTGACGTAATCAACTCGCCCTTTACACCATGATTTAAAAAAAAGAAATTCTTTGAAAACGGAAAATGAGCAACATGCGTGTCCATTGTAATGCCATGTTTCTCACCTACGACACGATAGTTGATAGGTGGTCGTTCTTCGGGTTGTGTCGGTGTACAACAGCATCACAGCATCGATTTTGCGAGTGCGATGATTTTCGACCTAATGCCATGGTTTCGAACTGACATCATTGAGGGGAAGGTTTTTTAGGTTGCCGCTTAGTGCATTATTCATACTGATTAGTTCAAAGCCCTCACTAAACAGCGAGGGCTTTGTCAGCACTCTAAGCGACTTTTTAAAACCGATTAGATAACAAATTAATCTAATTTTACGCCGATACGACGCGCAACTTCCTCGTAAGCTTCAATTAAGCCACCGAGGCTTTGACGAAAACGGTCTTTATCCATTTTATTGAGGGTCTCTTTATCCCACAGGCGGCTACCATCTGGAGAGAACTCATCACCAAGTACGACCTTGCCTTTGAACAGGCCAAACTCCAATTTAAAATCAACGAGGATCAGCCCTGCATCCGCAAAAATTTTTGATAACACTTCATTGGCTTTATAACTTAAGCGCTTCATTTCCGCCAAGTTTTCTTTGTTCACCCACCCAAAAGTTTCACAATACGACTCATTCACCATCGGGTCATGTTTTGCATCATCTTTTAAGAACAAATCAAACAATGGTGGATTTAATTCCATCCCTTCTTCGACGCCAAGACGTTTAACCAAAGAGCCTGCTGCACGATTACGAATAACGCACTCTACGGGCACCATATCCAGTTTTTTTACCAATGCTTCTGTGTCAGAGAGCAACGCTTCCATCTGTGTTGGAATACCCGCCTCTTCTAATTTGCTCATAATAAAATGGTTAAACTTATTGTTTACCATCCCTTTACGCTCGAACTGCTCGATACGCTCGCCATCGAGTGCTGATGTATCATTACGGAATTCCAGAATTAAAAGGTCAGGATCCTCAGTGGTATAGACCGTTTTCGCCTTACCACGATACAACTCAGCTTTCTTTTGCATCTTACACACTCCAGAGATGGGATTATTCAATTAGGGTATCAACCTGCAAAATTGTGTCTGCAGATCCAGATAAGTAACAATAAAATGGTTGAAATTTACCCTTTTACCGTTACTTTTCTGCTCTGTTTCAATAAGTTATTGAATAAAAGCACCTAACAAGCTAACTAACTGATATTCAATATTTTATCTACTGTACCTAATTATAATAATAAAATCCACGCACAGACGCAAACGATTACTTAAGCTTAAACACTGGTTTTTTGTCCATTTCGCTGACCATAAAAATGAAGCTATTAATCGATTGGCATAAAGGAAGGTTGTAGGTATGACTTAAATGCAAAAAAGCCGCAACCTCAAATAGAGGCTGCGGCTCCATAACAAAGTAATAATTACTTGTCGCCGACTTTACTGAAAGCCGCTTTCAGTGCAGACACCATCTCATCATTTTGTTTCTGAGTCAGTGGTGTACCCTTAGTATTAATAAACTGCAAGCTACTGCGGTTATTCAAATCACCGACTTGAATTTTATAATCCGCTTCTGGAATTGATGGGTCATCAATCCCTAAATTTTGCCATTCTGAACTGCTCAGGCCTTTATAAGTTACCATCACAGAGCCATTTGAACGACTGCGATCACCCACTTTCATACCGATGCTTTCCAGTTTACGTGGTAAACGCTCCCAAACAGCATCAAATGGTGCACGTACGATGACAACAGGCAAGCCCGTGGCATCACTGCCAGATTGAACATCAATAATGCCATATGCACTTTGGATACTATTTTTATTGGATGTATCACGTAAAGCATACAGGCTATCGGTTAACTCATTTAGCAATAATTTGTTATAACGCTGAATTTCAGCCTGGTCCGTCACCGCTTCTGTACCTTGACGTAGGCCTAAATTCGTTACCGTCAGCGCGATCATGCCCCCTTGAGGTTGCACAGTGACTTTATGACGGCTTTCTAATGGAACGTCTTCATCCGCACGTTCCCATTTTACCCAATCCGTTTCAATCGAGCGCGACCCATCGTCTTTTGTCGTGACTGGAATATTACGCTGTTCCAAAATCATAGTGACTTGTGACCATAGCGCACTATTCTCAGGTGTATTTTCAAGCAACAAGCGGCTTGCTTCCGCGCTATCTTCAGTACGTGAACCCGCTAATTGCGAAATAGACAGTACAGGAGGGCGAATATCGAGTGCTTTACCTACTGGGCCAGATGAGGCAACTTTAGGGACGTCATATTCGCCATTTTGCAATGGTAATGTCATTCCCTGAGGTATATTCAACACTTTCAATGGCGCGGCATCGAGATAATCTTCGTTACCGCTGACCTGACGTTTATAGCGCTGATCGCTGGAACAGGCTGCCAGTAACACAACGAGTGACAGGCCAGCAACCTTCATAACCTTCGATTTTTGCAATAATGTTGCCATTAAAATTCCCTAAATTTTACAGTAGCCCAGCGAATCTCAGGGCCTGCTCCACTTTTTGTTGGCCTGACTCTGTTAACGGTGTCATTGGTAACCGTAATGTAGCGTCAGCAATCAAGCCAAGACGGTGGCAGCCCCATTTCGCTGGAATTGGATTAGGCTCAACAAATAACTGATGATGCAGACCCATCAGACGTTTGTTTAATTCACGAGCCTCAGTATATTTGCCCGCAAGCGCTAAGTCACACATTTTTACCATTTGTGCGGCTGCAACGTTAGCTGTAACAGAAATAACGCCCTGACCACCCAACTGCATGAAGTCGAGTGCCGTTGCATCATCACCGGTGAGCAACACAAAATTATCATCAACCAGTTCTTTGATTTGGTGAACCCTTGCTAAGTTCCCTGTCGCCTCTTTAATTGAAACAATATTCGCCAATTTAGCCAAGCGACCTACCGTTTCAGGCAATAAGTCACAACCTGTACGTGATGGTACATTATAGAGAATTTGTGGCAAGCTCGTGTTTTCTGATATTGCTTTAAAATGCTGATACAACCCTTCTTGTGAAGGCCTATTATAATAAGGTGTGACTGTCAGACAAGCAACAACACCTGAATTTTCAAACTCTTTTGTCAGAGAGATAGCTTCTGCAGTGGCATTTGCGCCAGCTCCTGCAATGATGGGGATGCGTCCGTCTGCCAGTTCTAGAGTTGTATGCACCACTTCAACATGTTCTTTATGAGTTAAGGTGGCAGACTCACCCGTTGTCCCAACAGACACAATCGCAGAAGTGCCGCTCTCAACGTGGTAATCAACTAATCTTTTCAAACTTTGTTTATCCAAACGACCATTTGAATCCATTGGTGTAATTACCGCAACAATACTGCCAGTTAAAAATTGTTTATAGTTTGTGTTTGAGTGAGACATAGCTATACCCCCTAAATAGTTTAGTCTCCATGGTACTTTTTCATTTCAAAGAAGAAAACCACCCAACCACAGGTTTTTAATGAATTTTGTTAATACCGCTAGGATTAACTTAAATAGAAGTAATAATTCTCGATCATGACTCGCAAGAGTGAATCTGCCCTCTTGGCAGATTCTTATTTTTGTGGTTTCCTTACCATCATCACCAAGCAGATTTTGTGCTTGAAAACATTGAGCAAAAAAGCGAATCTGCAAATTAAAAAATAAGGAACAGACTTTGCCTAAGACTGAACAGCAATTTCTTGTAATTACTGCGCTGGGTACCGATCGTCCGGGCATTGTGAATACCATCACTCGATTGGTGAGTGAATGTGATTGCAACATCGAAGACAGCCGTTTAGCGATGTTTGGTAAAGAATTTACCTTTATTATGATGCTTTCGGGTAGTTGGAATGCGATTGCACAAATTGAGGCTATTTTGCCACTAAAAGGGGCTGAATTAGAGTTACTCATTGTGATGAAACGGACGCAGAGCGTACAGACGACAGATTACCCATCAACGGTAACCGTCAATGTCGTCGTCGATGATGCACCACGCATCGTAGAACAATTTACGAATTTATTTACAACCCAGCAATGTAATATCGCGGAGCTTGTGTCAAAAACACAGCCTGCAAGTAATGGTATGCCGGCGCAACTTGAAATACAAATCACGGCACATCATCCATTGGATGATAATGGCATAATTATAAAGAATAAATTTCAACAACTATGTACAATGCTCAACGCTAAAGGCAACATAAGCATTGTAAATAATCCCAAAATGCAGAGTTAACGGAGATATATGTAATGAACCCATTGAAAGCCGGTGATAAGGCGCCTCAATTCAGCCTTCCTGACCAAGATGGTGAAATCATCAATCTTTCAGATTATCAGGGTCAACGCGTATTAGTTTACTTCTACCCTAAAGCTATGACCCCAGGGTGTACCGTTCAGGCATGCGGCCTGCGCGACGAAATGGAGACACTAAGAGAAAAGGGTGTTGAAGTTTTAGGCATTAGCACAGATAAACCCGAAAAATTGTCTCGTTTCGCTGAAAAAGAGCTATTGAACTTCGCACTATTATCAGATGAAGATCATCAAGTATGTGAACAATTTGGTGTATGGGGTGAAAAACAATTCATGGGTAAAACTTATGACGGCATTCACCGCATTAGTTTTCTCATTGATGCAAATGGAACTATTGAACATGTATTCGATAATTTCAAAACAAGCAATCACCATGAAATTGTTCTCGAGTACATAAATACTCACGCTTAACATTTAATTTGATAGGGTTGTTTAGCTTTATGCAACCCTTCTCATCCCCCTTCCCTTTATATATTTCATTACTGACTAACCTAAAAGCTAAAAGTTTTTTAGTCATCTGATTGACTGAATCATTTGAGTTAAATGGCATACTGATGGTAATGAAAGGGAAGATAGAAAAGATAGCCAAATACAGGCTCAACTTAGACTTGTTGAACCTGTTTAGCCATTAATACTATTTGCTACCGTTGAAGCTGTTGTTGGTATAAACGGTAGTTTTCCTCATCGAAGCAAACAAAAATAACTTTCTTTGGCAAGCTATTGGCGGCGAGATAGTTAGCCACAGTTTCACAGGCAATCTGTGCCGCTAATGGCTTAGGAAAGCGATAAATGCCTGTACTGATATTGGGAAAAGCAATGGTTTCGATTTGATATTCGCTCGCCAACCTCAAACTAGATAAATACGCATTGGCTAAGATTTGCGCCTCTTCATGGGTTCCATCTTGCCAAACAGGCCCTACCGTATGGATAACATACTTAGCAGGTAACTTACCTGCGGTGGTGATCACCGCGTTTCCAGGCTTACAACTACCCTATTTTGCTCTAATTTGCCGGCATTCATCAAGGATTGCACTACCACCCGCGCGATGAATCGCGCCATCAACGCCACTACCACCGAGTAAAGCACGATTCGCGGTATTAACAATCGCATCGACGGCAGTTTTCGTGATATCACCTTGCTGTAGTTCAATTTGAGTTTGCATTTCCCTCTCCATCATTCCAATTTTTGCTGACTCTCGGACGTATCCTCTGGCCACACATTGATAACAGCCTTAATCAGCGTTGCCAATGGAATAGCAAAGAAAACGCCCCAAAAACCCCATAAGCCACCAAAAATCACGACCGATAAAATAATCACTAACGGATGAAGGTTAACCGCTTCAGAAAAGAGTAATGGAACAAATAAATTACTATCTAACCCTTGAATAACAAGATAAACAATAATTAATGACCAAAAATCACTGCCAATTCCCCACTGGAATAGCGCCACCAATACCACCGGGATCGTCACAGCCACCGCACCAATATAGGGGATCAAGACTGAAACCCCAACCAGCACTGACAACAATACTGAATAGCGCAAATCAAAGTAGGCAAACCCAGCGTAGGTACAGACCCCGACAATCACCATTTCGGTCACTTTGCCGCGTAAATAGTTGGTGATTTGCTGATTCATCTCGACCCAAACTTTCCCCACCAACAAGCGGTTTCTTGGCAATACCTTTTGAACGCTACTGATAATTTTTTGTTTATCTTTTAATAAGAAAAACATCATTAAAGGCACAAGTACGGTATAAATTGCCAAGGTAAATACGCCAATGAGCGAGGCCACCGACATTTTAACCACCGATTCCGCCACTCCAGATAAACGGCTGCGGAGATTATCTGCCATCATATCGATAATACCCGCATCAACCAACGCTGGGTAACGCTCTGGTAATGTTTGCGCGAACTCGTTAAAACGCGTTACCATTTTAGGTAAGTCACCAACGAGATTGATCCCTTGTTGCCACGCCGTTGGTGCAATAATTAAAATAACCATGGCACTAATTCCAGCAAACAAGGTCAAAATAATACTGACTGCAACAACACGCGAGCAACCGATACGCTCAAGTAAGTGTGTTGGCCATTCAAGGAGATAAGCCAATACTATCGCGACCAATAAAGGGGCTAAGATATTGCTGAAGAAAAAGATGATACAGAAGCCGACAATGAGCAACGTAAACAGTGCAACAGCCTGTGGATCAGCAAAACGTCGCCGATACCATTGTAATAACATTTCCAGCATTTATTAGCTCCTTGGAAATTAATGCTTTAAAGACAGTTCCTAAATTATCGAAAATTATACCAATTAACAGACATTTCGGTAGCTTTTGCTATCATGGATTGATCTCAAAATTAATCGTTGTACGGGATGCAATTGTTTCATGAATAAAAAACTGAAAAATCCACTTCTAGTTTTATTGATAGCCGCGTGCGTCAACGGCGCTGTGCTCCCTGCTTACAGTGCCGTTGAGGACACACTTCCTGATATCGGTACGACAGCGGGTGGTACACTGAGCATCAATCAAGAAATTATTATGGGTGATGCTATCACTCGCCAGATCCGTGCCAGTACACCATTGATTTACGACCCACTGCTTAATCAATACATCAATAAGCTGGGGATGCGGTTAGTGAAAAGTGCCGACTCCGTGAGAACGCCCTTTAAATTCTATTTGGTGAATAACCCCAATATTAACGCCTATGCCTATTTTGGGGGTAATGTGGTGCTGCACTCCGCACTATTTCGCTATAGCCAAAATGAGAGCCAATTAGCTTCTGTCATGGCGCACGAAATTTCTCACGTAACGCAGCGTCACTTAGCACGCATGATGGAAGACCAAAAAAGCACCACTCCCCTTGCGATTGCCGGTACGATTGGGTCGTTATTATTAGTTATGGCAAACCCACAAGCAGGGTTCGCCGCTTTAACGGGAACCATGGCAGGCGTCCAACAAGGAATGATCAGTTTTACTCAAGCCAACGAGCAAGAAGCAGACCGTATTGGCTTACAGACCTTAAGGCGAGCAGGTTTTGATCCTCACTCTATGGCCGACTTTATGCAAGTGATGTCAGATCAAACCCGCTATATGTCAAAACCCCCTGAAATATTGCTGACTCACCCACTACCAGATAGCCGTTTAGCGGATGCGCGTAACCGTTCTAATCAGTATCCAAAGGTTACCATACCTTCATCAGAAGACTTTATGCTAGCCCGTGTTCGTATTTTATCCATGTATACGTCAGGACAACAGCATGCATTAGATCAAATTCTGGATAATTATAGTCGAGGCACTCCTCAAGAAAAGATAGCGGCTGACTATGGTCGTGCTTTGAAGTTATCGCAAGATAAGAAATATGCCGAAGCGACCAAGATCATGAGCAACCTACTGGAAAAACAACCCGATAATCCTTGGTTTATCGATGTTATGACAGATTTGGATATTGAGCAAAATCGTGCAGCCCAAGCGGTGACTCGTTTACAAAATGCATTAAAAAAATCACCAAGCAACCCCGTATTACAAATCAACCTTGCCAACGCTTTAATTAACAATAAGCAGTATCAAACGGCTATTTCATTACTGAACAAATATACCTTCAATTATCCCGAGGATCCTAATGGTTGGGATCTGTTAGCTGAAGCCTCAGCGAAATCAGGTAAGCGTAATGAAGAGCTAGCCGCTTATGCAGAAGGTATGGCGCTTCGAGGTAACTATGATAACGCGATTAATTATCTCAGCGAAGCGAGTCGAAAAAGTCGTCTGGGAAGTTATGAGCAACAACGCTATGATGCTCGCATAGATGAGCTAAGAAAATTACAATTAAGAGACAGTAAAGCTAAACCGTAAGGAATGATGACCATGACGGATACAATTACCATTTATCATAATCCTCGTTGCTCTAAAAGCCGTGAAACGCTTGCATTATTAGAATCTAAAGGGGTCACACCAACAATCGTTGAGTATTTAAAAAATCCCCCTAGCGTTGCTGAAATCAAACGGTTATTAAAGGCATTAGGCTTCTCTGATGCACGGCAATTAATGCGTAGCAAAGAGGATATCTACAAAGAATTGGGTCTTGGAAACGACGCTTTAACGCAAGAGCAATTAATTCAAGCCATGCATGACAACCCAAAATTAATTGAGCGCCCTATTGTTGTCAAAGGGAAAACGGCAAAATTAGGTCGCCCGCCAGAGCAGGTTCTTGATGTTCTCTAATGGCTCAAAAAAAGGCAGTGGATCACTGCCTTTATAATTGGAGGATATCTTTAACAAACGGGATAGTCAGTTTGCGTTGTGCAACGATCGAGGCATGATCCAGTTTGTTCAAAATATCAAACAATGTTCCCATTTTTCTATCTAACCGTTTTAATACAAAACGGCATACATCTTCGGGTAATTCAAACCCTCGCATTCTTGCCCGCAATTGTAGCGCACAAATTTTATCTTCATCGCTAAGTGGATGGAGTTTATAAATCTGCCCCCAATCCAACCGAGAGGCTAAATCAGGCAGTGAGAGATCGATTTGTCTTGGTGGTCTATCACCAGTGATCAGCAAACAAGTTCGACCAATTTCTAAAATGCGATTATACAAATTGAAAACGGCCATTTCCCATTCAGGATCGCCTGCGATACATTGAATATTATCAATACAAACCAGTGAAAGGTGTTCCATCCCATCAAGGACTTCAGGTACAAAATAGGCACGCTTATCAAGCGGAACATAGCCCACGGCCATATCTTGTTCTGATAATTCAGCGCATGCGGCATGCAGTAGGTGACTCTTACCGCCCCCTTCACGAGACCAATAATAAATATAACTACCATGCGATTGGTTAATGGCGAGTTTAATAGCAGATAGCAACGCCTCATTTTCGCCTGCATAAAAGCTGGCAAACGTTTCGTCATCGGGTAGATACAGTGGTAGTGAAAGTTGCGATGGTGTGTTCAGAAGCACCTCTGACTGTGCAAAACAATTAACACTTGCAAGTTTACCATAAATTTCAAGCATAAATGAACAAGAAGAAACTTAATTGCCGATGCTTTCATCACATCGGCAATGAGACAACTGTTTTATTTCGTGGAATGTTTCGTATCAACTTCTTCGATATCTGAGGTTACAAACTGCTTTTCAGGACGAACAAAAGTGATAAAACGGAATAATAGTGCCATGACAATACCCACGATGGTTGCCAATGCCATGCCTTTCAATTCGGCTTGACCAATATGAATAACCGCACCACTAACACCAATAATCAAGATCACAGAGGTCAAGATCAAGTTTTGGGGTTTATTGTAGTCAACTTTAGAGTCGATTAGCACACGAATACCTGAAGCCCCGATCACCCCATAAAGCAGCAAAGACACCCCTCCCATTACAGGTACTGGCACTAACTGAATCGCCGCCGCTAATTTCCCCACACAAGAAAGTAAAATTGCGATGATTGCTGCCCCACCAATGACCCAAGAGCTATACACCTTAGTGATCGCCATTACACCAATATTTTCACCGTAGGTGGTATTAGGTGTTGAACCAAAGAACCCTGACAACACCGTAGAGAAACCGTTTGCAAACATTGAACGATGTAAGCCAGGGTTTTTCAATAAGTCACGCTCAACAATATTTGCAGTTACCACCAAGTGGCCTACATGTTCAGCAATAACGACTAATGCGGCAGGTAGAATAGTCAAAATAGCGAACCATTCAAAACGTGGCGTATAAAACGTTGGAATTGCAAACCATGGTGCTTCAATAACAGGCGTAAAGTCCACAATGCCCATAAAGTAGGATAAGGCGTAGCCAACTAAGAAACCAATCAAAATAGGAATGATGGATAAGAACCCGCGGAACACGACAGCACACAAAATAGTCACTGACAGTGTTGTGATAGAAATAATTAACGTATTAGGATCTACCGCGACCCCTTCTTTTGGCAGTAACCCTGCCATACCGGCGGCCGTTTGAGCCAATTCGAGGCCAATAACCGCGACAATCGCTCCCATCGCAGCAGGAGGAAACATGACGTTAATCCAACCTCGACCCGCCACCTTAACAATCAAGGCCACAATGCAAAACAGTATTCCGCAAATAATAAAGCCACCCAATGCAAGTTCATAACCGAGTGGTAGCAAAATCATGACTGGTGAAATAAAAGCAAAACTCGACCCTAAATAGGCAGGAATTTTCCCTTTACAAATAAATAAATAAAGTAAGGTGCCAATCCCATTGAACAGCAAAATAGTTGCTGGGTTAACACCAAACAAGATCGGTACAATTACAGTCGCGCCAAACATGGCAAACAGATGTTGAAAACTAAGCGGTATGGTTTGTAATAATGGTGGCCTTTCTTCAACACTAATTGCACGACGTGTCATTTCTTTTCATCCCCTTAATGTATTTTTATAATCAAAAAAAAGCCGACTTCTAAAGTCGGCTAATTATTATTTAGTACCAAATATCTTATCGCCAGCATCACCTAGCCCAGGAACAATATACCCGTGTTCATTTAAATATTGATCAATAGACGCGGTATATAGCTCAACATCTGGATGGGCAGCTTCTAATGCTGCAATTCCTTCAGGAGCAGCAACAAGTACGAGTACTTTAATGGATTTACAACCTGCGCCTTTTAATAGATCGATAGTTGCAATCATTGAACCACCCGTTGCTAACATTGGGTCAACAACCAACGCCATACGCTCATCAATGTTTGAAACTAATTTCTGGAAGTAAGAGACAGGTTTAAAGGTTTCTTCATCACGATAAACACCCACCACACTGATACGTGCGCTTGGAATGCTTTCTAAAACCCCGTTCATCATACCAATACCGGCACGAAGGATAGGTACGACAGTGATTTTTTTCCCTTTTATTTGCTCTATTTCTACAGGACCACACCAACCTTCAATGGTGACTTTCTCAGTTTCTAGGTCAGCGGTTGCTTCATAAGTCAGTAGGCTACCAACCTCTGAGGCCAGTTCACGAAAGCGTTTAGTGCTTATATCATGATCTCGCATCAGGCCGAGTTTATGTTTAACGAGAGGGTGTTTTACCTCAACGATCTTCATGGGATTCTCCTACTATTTTAGTCGCCAGCGCACAAAAAAATCGCGGGATTATAACTCTTTTTACAGAAGATGCCACTAGGCAGCGTTTGATTGATGTCAAAACAATCAGAAATAACCTATTTTTATTATTACACTGTAAGTATATCCACCACTATTTTATCTGTTTGATTGAACATGGCAGCAATATCAATGCCATGATAAATACGCACACCAATCTCAATTTAAGATTATAGATGTATCCCATTATTTTACCCTAATGTGATAGACATAAATTCTTGCCATAAAAAGCAGGAACCAGATAACGGCAATGCCTTATTTCCCACCAACCAAAATCCCCTCATTTTTTCATTCACAAAGCTATCGCAAACGTTTGCTTTGCCTGTTAGAATAGTATTTATTGAAGTTTATTTTCCGAAACGCAATTGCCTTGGGGGCCGTAGTGACTGATAAAACCTCTCTCAGCTATAAAGATGCCGGTGTTGACATTGATGCAGGTAACGCATTGGTTGATCGAATTAAAGGTGTAGTGAAAGAAACTCGCCGACCAGAAGTTATGGGAGGATTAGGCGGATTTGGCGCATTATGTTCCCTGCCACAAAAATACCGTGAGCCTGTTTTAGTTTCAGGTACAGATGGTGTAGGCACTAAACTACGCCTCGCGATGGACCTAAACCGTCATGACACTATCGGTATCGATTTAGTGGCGATGTGTGTTAATGACTTAATTGTCCAAGGTGCTGAGCCTCTATTTTTCCTTGATTACTACGCAACAGGTAAGCTAGATGTTGATACTGCCACCAGCGTGATCACAGGTATCGCAGAAGGTTGTAAACAATCAGGTTGTGCCCTCGTGGGGGGTGAAACCGCTGAAATGCCTGGCATGTACCATGGTGACGATTACGATGTAGCGGGTTTCTGCGTTGGTGTGGTCGAACGCGCTGAGATCATTGATGGTAGCAAAGTCAGTGCTGGTGATGCGCTGATCGCCCTCGCCTCAAGCGGTCCTCACTCTAACGGCTACTCTTTGATCCGCAAAATTTTAGAAGTCAGTCAAACGAACCCAGAGGTCACGCAACTGGAAGGCCAATCACTGGCAGATCACCTGTTAGCGCCTACACGTATTTACGTCAAAAATGTATTAGCGCTGATTGAAAAATGCGATATTCACGCCATCGCGCACATTACTGGTGGTGGTTTCTGGGAAAATATTCCTCGTGTATTACCTGAAAACACCCAAGCACAAATCGATGAAAATAGCTGGCAGTGGCCGGCGGTATTCAATTGGCTACAAACGGCGGGCAGCGTGACTACTCACGAAATGTATCGCACATTTAACTGTGGTGTCGGTATTATCATCGCGCTGCCACAAGCTGAAGTCGATGCGGCACTCACTTTACTTAATGGTTTAGGTGAAACCGCATGGCAGATAGGTACCATTGCTGAATTGCCTGCTGGTGAAGAGCAGGTTGTTATCCGCTAATGAAAAAAATCGTCGTGCTTATCTCAGGCAGCGGCAGTAATTTACAGTCGCTGATGGATGCCACTTCGCATGATCTTCAAGCGCAAGTTGTGGCAGTGATCAGTAATCAACCTGAGGCTTACGGGCTTATTCGTGCGCAGAAGGCTGGGATCCCAGCCTTATCACTCAGCGCGAGCGCTTTTGCTAACCGCGAAGCATATGATGCTGCACTAATGGGGATGATTGACGAATATCAGCCTGATTTGGTTGTGTTAGCTGGATTTATGCGAATTTTGACCGCGGGCTTCGTTAAACACTATGCAGGAAGAATGCTCAATATCCACCCTTCTCTATTGCCTAAATATCCGGGCCTACACACCCATCGTAAAGCGATAGAAAACGGCGATAGCGAGCATGGAACATCAGTGCATTTTGTTACCGAGGAGTTGGATGGCGGCCCAGTGATCTTACAGGCTAAAGTTCCTATTTTCCCGGATGATACCGAAAAAGAGGTCATTGAGCGGGTAAAGGCGCAAGAGCACAATATTTACCCCCAAGTTGTACAATGGTTCGTCAGTGGTCGTTTGGCCATGGTCGGCAACCATGCTTACTTAGATGGTCAGTGTTTACCGCCCCAAGGCTATGTAAATGAATAACACTTGGTTATTTCCACATTGATTTATGTTGAGGGCAAAGAGAAATCTCTGCCCTTTTTGCTGTTCACGAAAAGTCGCAGTATAAATAAAGTGCATTAATCTTCACCAGTTAGAAAGAGTCACTGCTTTGTGTCATTATTTTATCGTAAATTAGTGGTATCCTTATCAACTGAGAGTGAAAATAAATTTGCTCTGTTATTTATCGTGATGATCTGCAAAATCGATAATTAACTATCTACTTTTTAAACAAAACTGAGGTGTTATATGACGACCGGGCAAGTTCATCCGTTTAGGTTGCGCCCACTTGAACGTGAAGATTTAGCGTTTATCCACCAACTTGATAATAATGCCAGTGTTATGCGCTACTGGTTTGAAGAGCCTTATGAGGCTTTCGTCGAGCTGAGTGACCTTTATGATAAACATATTCATGACCAATCAGAGCGGCGTTTTATTGTTGAAAATGACAGTGAAAAAGTCGGCTTAGTTGAATTGGTGGAAATCGATTATGTTCACCGTCGTTCTGAGTTTCAGATCATCATCGCACCAAGCCATCAAGGCCACGGTTATGCAACTCGCGCTGCGAAATTGGCTATGGATTACGCTTTTTCTGTGCTCAATCTATATAAGCTTTACCTCATTGTAGATAAAGAAAATATCAAAGCTATCCACATTTATAATAAACTGGGCTTCCACACAGAAGGCGAACTAATTGACGAGTTTTTTGTCAACGGACGTTATCATACCGCGATCCGTATGTGCATTTTCCAGCACCAATATTTTGCGAGTAAAGCACAGTCAACGCATCCTGAAAGTGTTGTCAGCCCGCATGCGACCATCAAACAGCAAGTTTAGTGCTCTATCCTCGCGACGTTATTTGAGGTGCAACTAAACACAAGATAAATGTGTCGCCAGAGAAATACAGAAATCTGTAACTCATGCGAATAAAAATAGCCATAATATGGCGAAAACTTAAGGTGTGCTGTCGCTAGGTTATACACCTTTAAGTTTATGTATTTAGTACAATATGGAGCAACAATGTCCCAAGAACGCCTATACCACGAAAAAGAGTTAAGCTGGCTTGCTTTTAACGAACGCGTTTTACAAGAAGCAGCAGATAAGCGAAATCCTCTTATCGAGCGTATGCGCTTTTTGGGCATTTATTCCAATAACCTAGATGAATTCTACAAAGTCCGTTTTGCAGACGTGAAACGGCGTATCTTAATCAATGAGGAGCGTGGCTCCGCCAGCGGTGCACGCCACCTACTTAAGCGCATTCAAAATAAAGTAGCCAAGCAAGATCAAGAGTTCGACATTCTCTATAACGACCTTTTGCTTGAAATGGCGCGCAACCAAATTTTCTTAATTAACGAGCGGCAAATATCGCCCCGCCAACAAATTTGGTTACGTCAATACTTTCGCCAACATTTGCGCCAACACATTACCCCTATTTTGATTAATCCAGATACCAACCTAGTCGAGTTTCTCAAAGATGACTATACCTATCTGGCTGTTGAAATTATTAACGGCGGTAATGTGCAATATGCTCTGTTAGAGATCCCCTCTGACAAGGTGCCTCGGTTTGTCAATCTGCCACCGGAAATGCCCAAACGGCGCAAATCAATGGTGCTTATCGACAACATTTTGCGCTATACCTTGGATGAAATCTTCAAGGGCTTCTTTGATTATGATGAATTAAACGCTTATTCCATGAAAATGACCCGCGATGCGGAATATGACATCGCCACCGAAATGGAATCAAGCTTACTGGAAATCATGTCATCGACATTAAAACAGCGCTTAACCGCAGAGCCTGTCCGTTTTGTTTATCAGCGCGATATGCCTGATGAAATGGTTGCCGTCTTACGTGAAAAACTGGGATTATCCAATGATGACTCAGTTATTGCGGGCGGGCGTTACCACAATTTTAAAGATTTTATTAACTTCCCCAACGAAGGCAATAAAACCCTTTTAAACAAACCATTGCCACGATTACGCCACCGCTGGTTTGATAACTTCCGTAACGGTTTTGATGCCATTCGCGAACGCGATGTGCTGCTCTACTACCCTTATTACACCTTTGAGCACACGCTTGAGTTGCTCAGGCAAGCCTCATTTGATCCCAGCGTATTATCTATCAAGATCAATATTTATCGTGTGGCAAAAGATTCACGCATTATTGATTCGATGATCCATGCGGCCCATAACGGCAAAAAAGTCACTGTTGTGGTTGAATTACAGGCTCGATTCGATGAAGAAGCGAATATTCATTGGGCGAAACGGCTGACAGAGGCTGGGGTCCACGTCATTTTCTCGGCCCCGGGTCTGAAAATCCATGCGAAACTCTTTATTATTTCGCGAATGGAAGATGGCGAAATTATTCGTTATGCCCATATCGGTACAGGTAACTTTAATGAAAAAACCGCGCGCCTCTATACTGATTACTCGTTGTTAACAGCAAATGAACAGATCACCAATGAGGTTCGTCGGGTATTTAGCTTTATTGAAAACCCATATCGTCCTGTCACCTTTGATAATTTAATGGTTTCACCACAAAATACACGGATCCGCCTCAATGCGCTAATTGACCAAGAAATTGCTAATGCGCGAGCGGGGCTTCCCAGTGGGATCACCTTAAAAATTAATAATCTGGTTGATAAAGAACTGACTGATAAACTGTATGATGCTTCCAATGCGGGTGTTAAAATTCGTCTACTAGTAAGAGGGATGTGTTCACTTGTTGCAGGGCAACCGGGCTACAGTGAAAACATTCAAGTCACCAGTATTGTTGACCGCTTTTTGGAGCATGACCGCGTTTATGTCTTTACTAATGCGGGTGATGAAAAAGTCTTTATCTCCTCGGCAGATTGGATGACTCGAAATATTGATTACCGTATTGAAGTGGCGGTGCGCTTAGTCGATGACCGGCTCAAACAACGGGTTTTAGATATCCTTGAGCTCCAATTTAACGATACCGTCAAGGCACGTTATGTTGACAAAGATCTCAGTAATCATTATGTTCCCCGCGGTAATAAGCGCAAAATTCAGGCGCAACTTGCTATATACGACTATTTGAAATCACTCGAAACGCCTGAGACAAGGTCCTAACATACTATGCCATTAACTAATATATCGACGCCTAGGCCTCAAGAAATTGCGGCTATCGACCTTGGTTCTAACAGCTTTCATATGGTGATTGCACGTATTGTCAACGGTGCACTGCAAATCCTGACGCGTTTAAAAAAACGGGTACACCTTGCTGACGGATTAAGTGATACCAATGAGCTTAGTGAAGAAGCCATGGAACGCGGTTTGGCTTGCCTTGCGCTTTTTGCCGAACGCCTACAAGGTTTTACAGAAGAAAACGTCTGTATCGTAGGCACTCACTCTTTGCGTGTTGCAACCAATGTTGAAGAGTTTTTGAACCGTGCAAAAAAAATAATTCCCTATCCCATTGAAATTATTTCTGGGCAAGAAGAAGCGCGTTTGATTTTTATGGGGGTGGAACACACCCAGCCTGAAAAAGGCCGTAAACTGGTAATAGATATTGGTGGTGGCTCAACAGAATTAGTCATTGGCGAGAAATTCGAACCATTATTAATTGATAGCCGCCGTATGGGGTGTGTCAGCTTTGCGCGTAACTATTTCCCCAATGAAACCATTACGGCAGATAATTTCAACCGAGCCTACCTCACGGCCTGCTTAAAACTTGAGCAAACCGCCACAAAATTTAAGCGTATGCACTGGGATGTTGCCATGGGGGCATCAGGTACGATTAAAGCGGCTCATGCCGTGATTGTTGAAATGGGTGAGCGCGACGGCATCATTACGCGTGATCGGCTAGAAAAAATTAAGCAAATGGCGCTGAAATATAAAACCTTTTCGGCAGTGGATCTACCGGGTTTATCCGTTGAACGTAAACATGTTTTTGTGCCCGGATTAGCCATTTTATGTGCTGTCTTTGATACATTAGAGATTAAAGAGTTACGGCTCTCAGATGGCGCATTGCGTGAAGGGGTGCTTTATGAAATGGAAGGTCGTTTCCGTCATCAAGACATTCGCCAACGTACGGCACTTAGCCTTGCCGAGCATTATAATATCGATAGAGAGCAAGCTAGACGTGTATTAAAAACCATGGAGGAGCTGTATCACCAATGGAGCCAGCAAAATCCAAAGTTAGCCAACCCGCAACTTGAGTCTATCCTTATTTGGGCGGTTATGCTGCATGAGGTCGGTCTACATATCAACCAAAGTGGGTTACATCGCCACTCCGCCTATATTTTGCAAAATACTACGTTACCGGGGTTTAATCAGGAGCAACAGCTGTTACTTGCAACACTGGTTCGTAACCATCGGCGTGCTATTAAATTTGATGATATCCCTAAATTTAATTTATATAAAAGAAAACAATTTTTACCCTTGATACAAATTTTACGCTTATCAATACTTCTGAATAATCAAAGACAATCAACAACTACCCCATCATCATTACGCTTAGAAACCGATGATGGCCACTGGACACTGTATCTACCTGCCCAGTATTTGACTCAGAATGCGTTGATGCAGCTCGATCTTGAGAAAGAAAGCGCTTACTGGGAGGATGTCCCTGGCTGGAAATTAGACATCCGCGAAGAGCCAAATTAGTTATAATATTAATGCACTACATGGCGTTTTTTTGCACTACTCATAATGAATCGGTTTTCGCCCATTTGTTATAATTATTAATATTTATTTGGGTTAATGGACAATAAATGGCAAAATAAAGGTATTTATTTGTAAATGGACCCATAAAAGGTACAAAAGTGCCTATAAAGCTTTAAGGATTAAAATGTCACAAACTGCTTTTTCAACCGATGCGGTACAAACAATCAATCCGCACTCTCAAAAACTGGCCTATATCCGCCAGCAAATCCTAACACTATTTTTGGATGACGAGGAGTTCGTCCAAGCTCTGATTGAGCACGACCAACATGTTAGTTTGAGTGATAAAGCATTAAGTGAAAAAATCAATGCTGTAAAAGAATTATTGATTGACTTACATGCCGCGGATATCGCCGATATTTTAGAGATGTTGCCTTATGATGAACGTCTCGCACTTTGGCATCTGATCGATAACACCGAACGCGGTGAGGTGTTAGTCGAAGCTTCTGTCGCTGTTTGGGATAGCCTGATTAAGGATATGTCTGACAGGGAACTTCTACGCGCTGTTGCTAACCTACATGTTGATGAACAAGCGTATATTGCAGAGCATTTACCACAAGATACCATGCGTAGGTTATTGACCTACCTTGATCCAAGCTTACGAAGTCGTATTCGTGAAGTTCTGCAATATGCAAAAGACAGCGTCGGTCAAATGATGGATTTCGAGTTTGTCACCGTACGTCCAAATGTCACACTAAAAACCGTTCAACGCTATTTACGCCAGCGCGGTAAAATTCCAGAAGCAACAGATAAAATCTTTGTTGTCGACAATAATAACTATTTGCAGGGTGAATTACCTCTAACAACCATATTAACGCAATCCCCTGAGCGGATTGTGGCTGACGTGATGAAAACAGACACGGTCACTTTCTTGCCAGATGAAAAAGGCGAAGATGCAGCCAGTGCGTTCGAACGTTATGACTTGATCTCCGCCGCGGTGGTTGACAGCAGTGGTCTATTGATGGGTCGTTTAACCGTTGAAGATATCGTTGATAACTTAAATGAAGAAAACGATAACAGCATCCGTCGTATGGGGGGGTTAAGCCCTGAAGAAGACGTGTTCGCCCCTGTCGGTCAAGCCGTCAAAACGCGTTGGACATGGCTAGCCATCAACCTGTGTACTGCGTTCGTCGCATCACGGGTGATTGGGGTATTCGAAGATACCATTTCCCAATTGGTTGCCTTAGCCACCTTAATGCCTATTGTCGCAGGTATTGGGGGAAATACGGGTAACCAAACAATTACCATGATCGTACGTGCGATTGCTTTACACCAAATCCAAACCGGAAGCTTCTCATTCTTAATGCTCAGAGAGCTAGGCGTTGCCTTTATTAACGGTGTTGTTTGGGGGGGGATCATGGGGGTTATCACCTATTTCCTCTATGGCGACCTTGCAATGGGAGCCGTAATGACGCTCGCGATGATCTTAAACTTACTCATGGCGGCAATTATGGGGGTACTTATCCCTCTCATTATGCTTAAACTTGGTAAAGACCCTGCCATCGGCTCCAGTGTAATGATCACCGCTATCACTGACACAGGTGGTTTCTTTATCTTCTTAGGCTTAGCCACCCTGTTCTTGGTTTAACCACCTACTTGGCATACCCAGAAAATAATACGCTGGGTATGCCTAATGATAATATTCCGCCCTTCTCGCCTTTGCCGACATATTTAGACTGAAAATTTCCTAAATAACGACTCAATGAATGCTATTTCATTTTTCAGCTATTTTTAATTTTCATTACTATTATTAAGATTATTAATTACGAATAATCAAATTAATAATTTGTTACTTTATCGATGAATTAATCGGCGAAAACAGATGTGAAATAACCAATTCCCCTGCCTTTTTTGAAAAAGAACTATATGATCTGCTGCAAAAAATCATTTATTAACATCAAATAATGTTATTGTTTTAAGCAATAGATGATAAAATCAATCAAGATAATACAAATAGAATATTCATCTTGTTTTGAGAGTTGCGGTTTACAAAATATGGAATTTCCTGCTATAAATGAGGGTATGCATAAAGATACAGAGTATTAACTAGGTTATTCCATCCAACGTTTTATACCATTTATCTGCACATACTTAATATTATTTACTGACGCGTAGTCGGTAAATATAGCTGTTATTCCGAATTTAAAACAAAAAAATATATTCGGTATTTTAAAAGGATAATATTATGACATCGCAAACAACCAGCCAGCCCTCGGCAAGGCCATTGAAAAAAGAGGATTATAAAACATTAGGGTTGTCATCTTTAGGTGGAACTCTTGAATTTTATGATTTTGTTATTTTCGTTTTTTACGCGAAAATTATTTCACAACTCTTTTTCCCTAGTGGTAACGCAGTTCTCGCCCTCTTGGCAACGCTCGGTTTGTTTGCGGCCGGTTATCTCGCGCGCCCACTCGGTGGCATCATCATGGCACACTTTGGTGATAAACTCGGCCGTAAGAAAATGTTCACCCTCAGTATTTTCATGATGGCATTCCCGACATTCGTGATCGGTTTCTTACCAACCTATGCATCTATTGGCGCTGCCGCACCAATATTGCTGTTATTGATGCGTATTATGCAAGGCGCCGCGATTGGCGGTGAAATGCCTGGGGCATGGGTATTTATCGCTGAACATACCCCAAAACAGCGCTACGGCCTCGGTGTTGGAACATTAACCTCTGGTATCACAGGCGGTATTTTATTAGGGTCTATCGTCGCTATCATCATTGAGAACAGTTATACCTCACAAGAGATCCATGACTTTGCATGGCGTATTCCATTTATTCTTGGTGGTATTTTTGGCTTTATTTCTGTTTATTTACGCCGTTTTTTGGAAGAGACACCTATTTTTAAAGAGTTGGCTGCTAAAAAAGCTTTAGCGGATGAGTTACCCGTTAAGACTGTTGTGAAGTCTCATAAACAAGCCTGCTTGATCACCGCGGCACTGACATGGTCATTATCAACAGCCATCGTTGTAACCATTTTGATGACGCCTGATATCGTGCTTCAAGGGATCTATCAAATTGACCGAAATATCGCCTTACAAGCTAACTGTGCAGCAACATTGACATTAACTTTAGGCTGTATTTTTTGGGGTTGGTTCGGCGATAAGATGGGAACGCGCGCTTCAATGACCTTGTCATGGGGTGGTCTGGCGGTGACTGCATTATATTTTTATTCATCTTTGTCGCCAGAGATTTCAGCAACGACTTTGATTTTTAACTATGGCTTAATGGGCTTTTTTGTTGGCGCGATTGCAACGACACCAATTGTCAGTACGCGCGCGTTTCCACCTGAAATCCGTTATTCCGGCTTATCATTTGCCTACAATATTGCCTATGCAGTCTTTGGGGGTCTGACACCAATGTTAACGGGAACATGGTTGCAACAATCTCATATGGCACCTGCCTACTATGTTGCCGCGGTTTCTTTACTGGCTGTCGCTGTCGCCTATATTCCTTTAGCATGGAAAGGATGGACAGTGAATGCTGAGCAAGACAAAGAAACATTAGGGGCATTAAACACCAGTACAACTCGCTAATTGACCTCATTTCTTTAATCCATTAACGTATAAACCTGTGGTGATTAATTCCCACAGGTTTTTTTATACAATGTTAGTCTACTAATCTGCCGATTCTGCACACTAGTTGACGTTTTTTTCATATTTCCTTCATTTTTACGTGTAACCCCCACGCTAAACTATTAACATATCGCAACTGACTAATTTTTAACTATATAGCAGGTTCATCTCTGCTAATTTAATCATCATAATATGATGCTTTTTTACTCGACTTTGAATTAAGCGAAAATATAAATGAATAAACAAAAACGCCGTACCACTCTAACCCGTTCAGCCATTTTCGTTGCCATCATTGTCGCTGCAGGTGCCGGTTGGTATTTTTATTCTCAAAATACGCCATCTGATACAGCACAAAACAGTGCTCGTCCTACACGATCAAATAGTGCGCCACACCGTATGCTTGCCCCCGTTCAATACGCTAATGCGCAAGAAAAAGTGGTTCCTCGATATTTAACTGGTCTCGGCACAGTACAAGCTGCCAATGTTGTCACGGTCACGAGCCGTGTTGAAGGGCAATTGATGTCTTTGCATTTTACCGAAGGGCAACAGGTAAAAGCGGGCGATTTGCTTGCTGAAATCGATCCTCGCCCTTTTGAAGTCCAATTAGCTCAGGCAGAAGGCCAACTGGCTAAAGATAAAGCGACGTTGGCAAATGCTCGATTAGACTTAAATCGTTATCAAAAGCTTGCGGGAACAAAAGTGATTTCACAGCAAGAGCTAGATAACCAAAAAGCGCTCGTTTTACAGGCAGAAGGCAGTATTAAGGTCGATCAAGCCGCCGTTGATAATGCGAAGCTACAATTAACCTACAGTAAAATCACAGCCCCTATTTCAGGCCGTGTTGGTTTAAAACAGGTCGACGTCGGTAATTTTATTTCTGCGGGCACAGCAACCCCAATCGTGGTTATCACACAGACTCAACCTGCTGATGTGCTTTTTGCCCTTCCCGAGGGAGACATTCCTGCCGTACAAAAAGCTCAATCCTCAAATCAACCGGTAAAAGTGGAAGCTTGGGATAGAAATAATATCGCGATGATCAGCGAAGGCTATTTGTTAAGTATAGATAATCAGATAGACCCTGCTACTGGCACACTAAAAATGAAAGCACGTTTTACGAACGAGCTACAAACTTTATTTCCAAATCAATTTGTGAACATCAAAATGCAGATCGAAACCTTGCAAAATGCCGTCGTTATCCCTACTGCGGCATTGCAGATGGGTAACGAAGGTCATTATGTTTGGGTACTGAACGATGATAATCGTGTGAGTAAACATGTTGTGACGGTAGGTATGCAAGATAGCCAGCAGGTGGTGATTGAAAGTGGGCTAACTGCAAATACAAAAGTGATTACTGACGGTGTCGACCGTTTAACAGATGGCACCAGCGTGGAAGTAGTTAACACCGAAACGGCTTCTAAATCCGCAAAACCACAAAAAAATAAAAATACAGCGGAGAAAGCCTGATGCAACCCGGGATCCAAAAAGGTGGCGGCCCTTCCCGCTTATTTATTTTACGTCCAGTCGCTACCACCTTATTTATGGTAGCCATTCTGCTTGCAGGGATCATTGGCTATCGTTTCCTACCTGTATCGGCTTTACCAGAAGTCGATTATCCAACGATCCAAGTGGTCACCCTCTATCCGGGGGCGAGTCCTGAAGTCATGACATCCGCGGTAACCGCACCGCTAGAAACCCAGTTTGGGCAGATGTCTGGGCTAAAACAAATGTCTTCCCAAAGTTCAGGGGGCGCATCTGTGATCACCTTGATGTTCCAGCTAACACTCCCCTTGGAGGTTGCAGAACAGGAAGTTCAGGCCGCCATTAATTCAGCTTCAAGTTTACTGCCTTCAGATTTACCTTATCCGCCTATTTACAATAAGGTCAACCCAGCGGATCCACCGGTACTCACTCTCGCCGTCACTTCTGACGCCATGCCTTTGACACAAGTTCAAGACATGATTGAGAACCGTATTGCGCAAAAAATATCACAGGTCAATGGCGTGGGGCTTGTCACCCTTGCGGGTGGGCAACGCCCAGCGGTGCGAGTGAACTTAAACCCACAAGCGATGGCAGCAAAAGGATTAGACAGCGAGACGATCCGAGCCGCGATAAACAATGCTAACGTCAACTCAGCAAAAGGCAGTTTTGATGGCCCAACACGCGCGGTAACCCTCTCTGCAAATGACCAAATGAAATCCTTAGAGGACTATCGCCGCTTAATTGTGGCCTTTCAAAACGGTGCTCCCGTCCGTTTAGGTGATATCGCCACTATTGAGCAAGGGGCGGAAAACGCCTATCTAGGCGCGTGGGCAAATGCACAACAGGCTATTGTTATTAATGTACAACGCCAACCTGGCGCTAACGTTATCGAAACCACTGATACCATTCGCAACCTGCTTCCTGAGCTAATTGAAACACTGCCTAAATCGGTGGATGTGAAAATTTTAACGGATAGAACCAGCACAATCCGTGCCTCCGTTAGCGATGTGCAGTTTGAATTAATGCTTGCGATTGCACTGGTTGTCATGGTGATCTACCTGTTCCTACGCAACGGTATCGCGACACTCATTCCCGGTATTGCCGTTCCTCTTTCCCTTGTCGGCACCTTTGCCGTCATGTATTTCTGTGGTTTCTCTGTCAATAACCTCACTTTGATGGCTCTCACTATCGCCACAGGGTTTGTGGTCGATGATGCCATCGTGGTTATTGAAAATATTTCGCGCTACCTTGAACAAGGTGACAAGCCTGTCGTCGCCGCTTTAAAAGGCGCGGGAGAAATTGGTTTTACCATTATTTCATTAACATTTTCTTTGGTAGCAGTACTGATCCCATTACTGTTTATGGGCGATATTGTTGGTCGGTTGTTTAGGGAATTTGCCATCACCCTTGCCGTTGCCATTCTGATCTCGGCGGTAGTGTCCTTGACACTCACACCAATGATGTGTGCTCGCTTGTTAAAACCTGAATCAGAGCATAAACATAACCGCTTTGAAATCGCCTGCGAGCGCTTTTTTGACCGCATGATTGCAGGATATGCCATTTGGTTAAAGCGGATATTAAATCACCGCTGGCTAACACTTTCCGTTGCTATCGGCACGCTGGTTTTAACCGTATTACTGTATATGTGGATCCCGAAAGGTTTCTTTCCATTACAAGATAACGGGATCATTCAAGGCACCATTGAAAGCCGCCAATCCATCTCCTTTGTGGCTATGTCACAGAAACAGCAGGAAGTGGCTGAAAAATTACTGTCTGATCCTGCGGTAGAAAATATCACCACTTATGTTGGGATAGATGGAACCAATCCGACTCTCAATAATGGGCGCATTCAAATTACCTTGAAGCCTTTAGATGAACGTCCAGATCGCGTCAATACGATTATTCCACGCTTGCAACGTTTAGCTGATAGCGTTTCTGGGGTCAATTTGTATTTGCAACCGATGCAAGACCTCACGATTGATACCCAATTGGCTCGCACCCAATATCAATTTACGCTGCAAGCAGGCTCGCTAGATGAACTTTCTCTTTGGGTGCCTAAGCTATTGAGCCAATTAAAACAACAGCCCGAGTTAGTGGATGTCAGCAGTGATTGGCAGGATAAAGGACTTGTCGCCTACGTTAATGTTGATAGAGATACGGCGAGTCGTTTTGGTATCACGATGGCTGCAATTGATAACGCCCTATACAATGCGTTCGGTCAACGCATGATCTCGACCATTTATACCCAATCGAATCAGTACCGCGTTATTATTGAGCATGATACGCAAACTCGCGATGGTATTAACGCCCTGAATGATATTCGTCTCAAAGGCACCGATGGCGCCATTGTGCCATTAAGCACGTTAGTCAATATTCAGGAAGGCTATGGGCCGCTTGCGATTAACCATTTGGATCAGTTCCCAGCAGCGACCTTCTCGTTTAATCTTGCTGACGATGCGTCTCTTGAGTCTGCGGTTAATGCGGTGAAAAATGCAGAAGCGCAAATTAATATGCCAAAATCCATTACGACTCAGTTCCAAGGCGCTACTTTAGCGTTTGAAGCCGCACTGAGTAGTACGGTTTGGTTAATTGCCGCCGCAATCATCGCCATGTATATCGTTCTTGGGATTTTATATGAAAGCTTTATTCATCCTATTACTATCCTCTCAACACTCCCTACTGCTGGCGTAGGGGCATTATTAGCTCTGATGATGGCTGGCAGCGAATTAGATGTGATTGCTGTTATTGGTATTATTTTGTTAATCGGGATAGTTAAAAAGAACGCAATCATGATGATTGACTTTGCACTTGCCGCCGAACGTGAGCAAGGCATGTCTCCTAAAGATGCTATTTACCAAGCCTGTTTATTACGATTCCGCCCAATATTGATGACCACCATGGCGGCTCTGCTCGGCGCATTACCGCTGATGCTCAGTAGCGGCGTAGGTGCAGAGCTTCGTCAACCACTTGGGATCTGTATGGTGGGAGGGCTGATTATGAGTCAGATCTTAACCCTATTTACGACACCGGTGATTTATCTGTTATTTGATAGCCTTTCAAATAACTTAAAAGCACGCCGCCAAAGTCGCAAACAACAGGTGTCATAATGAAGCGTTTCTTTGCCTTATTCATTAGTCGCCCTGTTGCAACCACACTGATTAGCGTTGCAATCTCGCTATGTGGTGCACTGAGCTTCATTTTTTTGCCCGTTGCACCACTGCCACAAGTTGACTACCCCGTAATAAACGTGACAGCGTCACTTCCTGGGGCATCCCCAGAAACCATGGCATCGTCTATTGCAACGCCGTTAGAGCGTTCATTGGGAAGTATTGCGGGTATCAGTGAAATGACCTCCAGCAGTTCGCTTGGTCGTACCACCATCACCCTCGAATTTAATCTTGATAAAGACATTAACAACGCTGCCCGTGAAGTACAAGCCGCGATAAATGCGGCACAAACCTTGTTACCGAGCGGAATGCCAAGCAAGCCTCGATACTATAAATCGAACCCTTCCGACGCCCCTATTATGATCTTAACCTTAACCTCTAAGACGATGAGTACAGGTGAGATTTATGATATTGCATCAACCCGTTTATCACAGCGTATAGCGCAAATTGAAGGGGTCAGTGAAGTCTCCGTTGGTGGTGGCTCCCTGCCCGCGGTACGTGTTGAGCTCAATCCAACGGCTCTATTTAATCAAGGCGTCTCCTTAGATAAGGTGCGCTCCGCAATCAGTAGCGCCAACGTGCGCCAACCTCAAGGCTACATTAACAACGATGACAGCCGCTGGCAGATACAAACCAATGATGAGCTAAAAAAAGCAGTGGACTATCAACCTATCATCGTCCACTACAAAGAGGGCAATGCCGTCAAACTCAGTGATGTGGCGAATGTGAAAGATTCGGTTCAAGACGTACGTGCAGCAGGGATGTCAGGTGGTGAGCCCGCTATTTTGATTGTCATCCGTCGCGAAGCGGGAGCTAATATCATTGAAACCGTAAATCGCATTCGCGCAGAGCTTCCTGACTTCCAAGAAATGATCCCTGCCGCGATTGACCTAAAAGTAGCGCAAGACAGAACGCCGACGATCCGCGCTTCACTCGTTGAAGTCGAGCGCGCATTGATGATCGCTATTGCGTTAGTCATATTAGTTGTGTTGTTATTTCTGCGCTCTGGTCGCGCCACCCTGATCCCTGCAATTGCGGTTCCTGTATCTCTCATTGGCACCTTTACTGCCATGTATCTTTGCGGGTTCAGTTTAAATAACTTGTCATTAATGGCATTGACCGTCGCAACAGGCTTTGTTGTCGATGATGCGATTGTGGTACTCGAAAACATTTCACGTCATATCGAAAATGGCTGTAAACCCTTTATTGCTGCGGTCAGAGGGGTGAGTGAAGTCGGTTTTACGGTTGTTTCAATGAGCATCTCCCTCGTAGCCGTTTTTATTCCTTTATTATTAATGGAGGGGTTAGTTGGCCGGCTATTTCGTGAGTTTGCGATTACCCTCGCCACGGCAATTGGCATCTCGCTGGTCGTTTCGCTGACCCTCACCCCCATGATGTGCGCCCATTTGCTTAAACGACACAAAGGCAAACAGGCTGAAAAAACCAGTGTTATCGGCGGCTACTTACACCGTATACAAAACGGTTACGGTGCGACATTAAATTGGGTACTGTCTCATAAACGCAGTGTACTCGCTATCTTGTTCGCCACTATCGGATTGAACATTTATTTGTATATCGCTATCCCAAAAACATTTTTCCCTGAACAAGATACAGGCCGTTTACTTGGCTTTGTTCGTGCCGACCAAAGCATTTCATTCCAAGCAATGAAAGAGAAAATGACGCGCTTTATGCAGCAAGTGAATGCCGATCCTGCCGTGGATAGCGTGACAGGTTTTACTGGTGGAAGCCGTGTAAACAGCGGCTCCATGTTTATCTCATTGAAACCGATTGATGAACGTAAAGAGAGTGCCAACGCGGTAATCAACCGACTTCGAGCTAAGTTAGCTAAAGAGCCGGGAGCTAATTTATTTATGATGCCCGTGCAAGATATCCGTGTTGGTGGTCGTCAAGCGCATTCCAGTTATCAGTTTTCATTACTTGCCGATGAACTCAATGCGTTACGTGAATGGGAGCCTGCGGTACGTAAAGCCATTGCCGAACTCCCGCAAGTGACTGATGTAAACTCAGATAAAGAGGATAAAGGCGCTGAGATGGCCATTACCTATGATAGGGATTTAATGGCCCAACTTGGTATTGATGTGCGAGCCGCCAATGACCTGTTGAATAATGCCTTCGGACAACGTCAAATATCCACCATCTATGAACCCATGAACCAATACAAGGTGGTGATGGAAGTGGCGCCTGAATATACTCAGGATGTCAGTTCTCTCGACAAAATGTTTGTTATCAATAGTCATGGAGACGCTATTCCATTATCTTATTTTGCCCGTTGGCAGCCCGCCAATGCCCCTTTGAGTGTTAACCACCAAGGGTTATCGGCATCATCCACTATCGCATTTAACATCGCTGAAGGTTATACCCTCAATGACGCCATTTCAGCTATCGAAAAAACCATGACCACACTTGGTGTGCCATCAACAATACGAGGCACTTTTGCGGGTACGGCTCAGATATTCCAAGATACCTTAAAATCACAATTGTTTTTAATTTTAGCGGCCATTGTCACTGTCTACCTTGTTTTAGGCATTTTGTATGAAAGCTATATTCATCCACTGACCATTTTATCCACACTACCTTCGGCGGGGGTCGGCGCTCTCCTCGCCTTAGAGTTATTTGATACCCCATTTAGTTTAATTGCTCTAATCGGCATTATGCTGCTGATTGGTATTGTGAAGAAAAATGCCATTATCATGGTGGATTTTGCTATCCAAGCACAACGTCAGCATGGTTTAACCGCACGTGAGGCGATTTTGCGTGCGAGCTTACTGCGCTTTAGGCCTATTTTAATGACGACGCTGGCAGCAATTTTTGGTGCCCTACCACTTGCTTTAGGCAGTGGTGATGGCGCGGAGTTACGCCAACCATTAGGTATCACTATTGTTGGTGGCTTAGTGATGAGTCAACTACTCACCTTATTCACAACACCGGTCGTCTATTTATGTTTCGATCAACTCAGACAGCGCTATACCAAAAAAGCGGTAGCTCTAAACGAATAAGGGCTTATATATAATGAAACTCAGATTTAATAGCGTCAGTACTCGATTATTTTTGGCTATCTTTGCGACATGCATACTCCTCGTTGTGATCATGCACCAAGGAGTACGTTTAAGCTTCCAGCATGGTTTTACCGACTATATTAAAGAAAATGACCAACAGCGTGCTGAGCTGATCGCTGACGCTCTTGCTGAGCAATACGATGAAACGGGGAGTTGGCGCTTCTTGATCCGTAATGAACGTGCTTTCTTTCATATTTTACGCAGCATTGAACACCACCAGCGCACCCTACCGCCGACTAAACCAAAGGGGTGGCGCTCATATTTTTGGGTTTATGATAGCCAAGACCGCCGAATATTAGGCCGCGATGTTCCTTTACCGGATGATGTTATCCGACAACCCGTCATCTCATCTAATGGCAAAACGGTAGGTTGGGTCATTGCAAGTAGTGGAGATGGGATTAGCAATGAAATTGACCGCCGTTTTGATGATCAACAGATGCTCACCAGTTGGTTTATTGCTGGCTTATCATTAATCGTTGCCTTGATTGCTACATTTTTCTTAGCTCGTGGTTTTTTAAGACCCATCAAACGGCTGTTAGATGGGACGAACCAACTTGCCAATGGCGACTTTTCAACCCGCGTTCCTGAAGTCGGTCACGATGAACTCGGTCAGCTAGCAAAAGACTTTAATCACCTCGCATCAACGCTGGAAAAAAATGAGCATATGCGCCGAGACTATATGGCAGATATTTCTCATGAACTGCGCACCCCCCTATCCGTTCTGCAAGGTGAACTCGAAGCCGTTCAGGATGGCGTTCGCCAAGCGACACCTGAGACCATCAATTCATTACTGGCAGAGACACACACATTAATCAAATTAGTCAACGACCTACATCAACTTTCCCTATCGGATAGAGGCTCGTTGGTGTATCGCATCCAATCTGCTGATATTGTGCCTTTAATTAATATGACCGTTGGGCAATCACGCTGGCGGCTCGAAGAAAAACAGCTTTCAGTTACGCTAAATTTACCTGAGCAGCAGATCATCAATATTGACCCAGACCGAATCACGCAGCTATTTTACAATTTGATGGAAAATAGCCTACGTTATACCGACCCGCAAGGTGAAATAGTCATTCGAGCCTTGGTTGAAGAGAATCAATTTTCTATTTATTGGGAAGACAGTGCACCGGGGTTAACTATCCAACAGTGTAGCCACCTATTTGAGCGTTTCTACCGAGCCGAAGGGTCTCGTAACCGCGCTAGCGGAGGCTCTGGCTTAGGGTTAGCGATTTGCTATAATATCATTGAAGCGCATAAGGGAAGCATACACGCTAGCCCTTCCCCTTTAGGCGGCGTGTGTATTGCTATCCACTTACCGCTCAATCAAAAGGAAAATGAACAGTGACAGTGTTAGAGCCTTCAAGTGCCAACGTATTAGTTGTTGAGGATGAGCCAAAACTTGGGCAACTGCTTTATGATTACCTTCAGGCGGCAGGTTATCAGCCTTCAATATTGCAGCGTGGTGATGAAGTCATTGACTATGTGCGTCAGCAACAACCCGACATTATCCTCCTTGATTTGATGCTACCGGGGATGGACGGGCTAACAATCTGCCGTGAACTGCGCAAATTTTGCGAGATACCGATCATTATGGTGACGGCTAAAACGGAAGAAATTGACCGCCTGTTAGGGTTAGAAATTGGTGCCGATGACTATATCTGTAAACCCTTTAGTCCTCGCGAAGTAGTCGCAAGGGTAAAGACTATTTTACGGCGTTGCCAACGCGCGGCTTCTCCGGATAAAAGCAGACCCCAGCTCATTATCGATGAAAATGCGTTTCAAGTCCGCTATGGCGAACAACTGCTTGAGTTAACTCCCGCCGAGTTCCGTTTACTCAAGTTTATGTCGGACAACGCTGGCACCGTCTTTTCCCGTGACCAGCTATTAGATATTCTGTATGACGATCACCGCATCGTCACCGATAGAACAATTGATAGCCATGTTAAAAACTTACGGCGTAAACTCGAATTACTCGATAACGAGAAAACATTTATTCGCTCTATTTATGGTTTAGGTTATCGCTGGGATGAGGTGTAATCCTAGACATTGAGGCAAATCAGTTATACTTACTATTTGTAGGGAATATTTTGATTTCCTGAAAAATAGAGTTAAAATCAGCTCCCTTTAAAATGCTTATCCGCCCTAGGGTAAGTACTGACTTGATATCAGACTGAGAAGCAACATGTTTACACCAGAATTATTATCGCCCGCAGGTTCATTAAAGAACATGCGTTATGCTTTTGCTTATGGCGCAGATGCCGTTTATGCAGGGCAACCTCGTTATAGCCTTCGCGTGCGTAACAACGAATTTAACCACGAAAACCTTGCTAAAGGGATCCAAGAAGCCCACGAACTTGGCAAAAAGTTCTATGTCGTTGTTAACATCGCACCGCATAATGCCAAGCTAAAAACCTTTATTCGCGACCTAACCCCTGTCATTGAAATGGGGCCAGATGCGTTGATCATGTCAGACCCTGGTTTGATTATGATGGTTCGCGAAGCCTTCCCTGACATGGATATTCATTTATCCGTACAAGCAAACGCAGTTAACTGGGCATCGGTAAAATTTTGGAAGCAAATGGGTCTGACTCGCGTCATTTTATCACGTGAGCTTTCACTTGAAGAAATCGCTGAAATTCGTAAACAGGTGCCTGATATTGAATTAGAGGTATTCGTTCACGGTGCACTGTGTATGGCCTACTCTGGCCGTTGCCTACTGTCAGGTTATATCAATAAACGCGACCCAAACCAAGGTACTTGCACCAACGCCTGCCGCTGGGAATATAAAGTTGAAGAAGGCAAAGAAGATGATGTGGGAAATATCGTGCATATGCATGAGCCTATCCCTGTCAAAAACATAGCGCCAACTTTAGGTGAAGGTGCCCCGACCGATAAAGTGTTTATGATCGAAGAGGCTAAACGTCCGGGTGAGTATATGACCGCCTTTGAAGACGAACATGGCACTTATATCATGAACTCCAAAGATTTACGCGCGATAGAACACGTTGAAAACTTGACTAAAATGGGTGTGCACTCCTTAAAAATTGAAGGACGCACAAAATCATTCTATTACTGTGCACGTACAGCACAAGTCTATCGCCGTGCAATTGATGATGCGGTTGCCGGTAAGCCATTCGACCCAACTCTCCTTTCGACCTTAGAAGGCTTAGCTCACCGTGGCTATACCGAAGGCTTTTTACGCCGTCACACCCATGATGCCTATCAAACCTATGAATATGGCTATTCGGTTTCTGAAACTCAGCAATTTGTGGGTGAATTTACGGGTAAACGTGTTAACGGCCTCGCAGAAGTTGACGTCAAAAATAAATTTAGTCTAGGTGATAGCTTAGAATTAATGACTCCAGCTGGAAACATTGTGTTTACCCTTGATGCGCTCCATAACCGTAAAGGGGAAGCCATTGACGTGGCACCGGGCAACGGTCATATTGTTTATCTGCCTGTTCCTGATGATGTTGATCTAAATTTTGGCCTGCTAATACGTAACCTATCAGGCACAACGACTCGCTCACCACATCAAACTGAATCATCAACTACGGCTTAATTTCGTTACGCATTAAGCTAATTGATTATAATGCTAGAATTCATTAATTTAATTGATTGAATTTCTAGCATTTTTTATTTTTCCGTTTCAAACTATCTCAGTATAAAACATCAACTTCAATTGATAATCATTCTCATAAATAGTGTTTTACCGTAAAAATGTATTTAATATCCATTTTTATGCAATAGATCACAACAATTAGCTATTCAATGTCGTATAGTCACAATCGAAAATGAAGAACTAGAAAGTCATAAAATAAGACTAGGAACCACCTCCTTGGCTGGCTCAATCTCCCTTGAGCTAGCCATTTCTTTTTTATCTCCCCTATAGAATGATTTAATCTATCAATGTGATTATTGAATTATTGTCATTTATCCCTCCGTTGTGTCTATACTGTGATCACTGTTGTTATCACTACAAGGATCAAAATGGCTATCGATAAACTTCATCGCGCACTTATCATCCTCAACGGTAAACAATCTGCCAACCCTGAGCTAAGAAAAGCCATCTACCAGCTACGTGAAGAAGGTCATACAATTTTGGTGAGGATCCCATGGGAAACCAGTGAATTACCTACTTTTATTGATGAAGCAATCCGCGAAGGTGCAGAAACAATTATCGCCGGTGGCGGCGATGGCACAATTAACGCTGTAGCCAGTGCGTTAATGCGCTTACCTGAAAAGCAACGCCCCGCGATTGGTATCTTACCGCTAGGTACAGCTAATGATTTTGCTACTGGCGCCAACATCCCTATGGATATCCATGCTGCTTTAGCATTAGCAGTAAAAGGCAAATCAGTGGCGATAGATATTGCTAGAGTCAATCATGATGCTTTTTTTATGAATATGGCCACGGGGGGGTTTGGCACTCGGATCACAACGGAAACGCCGGATGCTCTTAAGTCAGCACTGGGTGGCGCAGCTTATGTTATTAATGGCTTGTTGCGCCCTGACACACTAAAAACTGATACCTGTCGGATTGAAACAGAGCATTTTCATTGGGAAGGCGAAACTCTGGTTGTTGCTATCGGTAATGGAATACAGGCGGGTGGTGGACAACAATTAACCCCCGATGCATTAATCGATGATGGTAAATTGAATTTGCTCATCATACCCGCTCGCGATGTGATACCCGCTCTACTGACCAATTTGTTCAGCAATGATAAAAATCAGCATTTAATTGAAAAAACAACTCGTTGGGTAAAAATTTCATCGCCCCATGAAATGGTATTTAATTTGGACGGAGAGCCGCTTTCTGGTGAAACTTTCACCTTTGAATTGCTACCTGAAGCGATCCACTGCCGGTTACCGCCTCAATGTGGCTTGTTATCTTAAATTTTATGATTAACATCCCCTAGACTTTTGTTAAATGGAGGAAGTCATGACTGATATCGCTAAGCTGTTAGGTTCCGAAGCTTCAACTCTTTTAGACCATCGTTGCCAAACTATCCCTCGTGAAAACCTTTATCTGCCTGGCTCAGATTTTGTTGACCGTGTGATGATCGATAATAACCGCCCCAATAGTGTACTTCGTTCAATGCAGACTTTATTTAACCATGGTCGCTTAGCTGGCACCGGTTATCTGTCTATTCTTCCCGTTGACCAAGGCGTTGAACACTCAGCCGCTGCCTCATTTGCTGCCAACCCGCTCTATTTCGACCCTAAAAATATAGTTGAATTAGCGATTGAGGCTGGTTGTAACTGCGTAGCCTCTACCTATGGTGTCTTAGCTGCCGTTTCGCGCCGCTACGCGCATAAAATTCCTTTCTTAGTCAAACTGAACCATAACGAAACCCTCAGTTACCCTACTCAATACGACCAAACCTTATATGCCAGTGTTGAACAAGCGTTTGAAATGGGTGCCGTTGCGGTCGGTGCGACTATCTATTTCGGCTCTCCTGAGTCTCGTCGCCAAATTGAAGAGATTTCTGCGGCATTTGAACGAGCACATGAACTCGGCATGGTAACCGTTCTATGGGCTTATTTACGCAATTCCGCATTTAAAAAAGATGGCGTTGATTACCACGCAAGTGCCGATTTAACGGGGCAAGCAAACCATATCGCGGCAACTATCGGTGCGGATATCGTAAAACAAAAAATGGCTGAAAATAACGGCGGCTATAAAGCGATTGGCTTTGGTCACACCGATGAGCGCGTGTATACCAAACTCACAACCGATAACCCAATCGATCTTGTTCGTTATCAATTAGCGAACTGTTATATGGGTCGTGCAGGTCTTATCAACTCAGGTGGCGCTTCTGGACAAAATGATCTGAGCGAATCAGTACGCACTGCGGTTATCAATAAACGTGCAGGCGGCATGGGGCTCATCTTAGGCCGTAAAGCCTTTAAGAAATCCATGCAAGAAGGTGTGGCATTGATCAATGCCGTACAGGATGTTTACCTCAGTAAAGACGTGACTATCGCTTAATTCGCCTCGCATATGCCCTCATACGAGGGCATTTTCAATCTATGCATCACCACCATGCATGAAAATGGTGAACCGGCCCAATCCCCGACCCCACTTCTAAGCTATCAGCTTGCTCTAACGCCGCTTGTAAATAAGCTTTTGCTTCCGGAACAGTCTGTTGCCAATCCTTAAAGCGTGGCCTTAATGCAGCGAGTGCAGCAGACAATGTACATCCCGTACCGTGTGTATGACGAGTATTCACTCTTGGTGAGGTAAAGCGCCATTCACCTTCTGAAGTTATTAACCAATCAGGGCTTTCACTGTCGCTAAGATGCCCCCCTTTCATCAAAACAGCTTGGCACCCCATATCCAGTAATCGATGCCCTTGACTTAACATTTGAGATTCTGTTTTGGCAGTGTGTTCACCTAATAGCGAGGCAGCTTCAGGTAAATTCGGGGTAATCAATGATACCAATGGCAACAGCTTTCGTCTCATTGCATCAACGGCATCAGGCTGTAGTAGAGGATCGCCACTTTTGGCAATCATGACCGTATCTAAAATCACATGAGGGATGTTGTACTGCTCTAAAGCCTGAGCAACGACCGCAATCACCTTCTGATTGAACAGCATGCCAATTTTAGCACTGTCAATGCGTACGTCACTGAGTACGGATTCAAGTTGTGCTGCCACGAACGTCTCAGGGAGTTCATGAACTGATTGAACACCACGGGTATTTTGCGCCACCAACGCCGTCATGACACTCGTGCCATAAGCACCAAGAGCCGAAAAGGTTTTTAAATCTGCTTGGATCCCCGCTCCACCCGATGGGTCTGTTCCCGCGATGGTTAACGCATTGATTCTCATGAAATCTCACTCCTAAGCACAACGTAAGGAGCGGTCTTATTGGAAGGTTTATCATTGACGCTTCCGACTTCCCTACGCTGGCATTATCCAGATCAGGTAATACGGGTGCTTCTCAGTCTTTATCGACGCCCCGAGCCAAAAATACTTATAGAGTATCGCATTTTTCCTTGCCACAAACCAGCCTATCCACCACTTGCTGACGCCTGTTATTCAGGAAAAACCGAATAATACTCGCATTAGTATCTAAATAATTAAGACTATTGCCAATATTAGTAAATATCAATTAATGCTGTTATATCGCACCTAGGTAATCTAAAATAATTAATGAGCACAATCATTTCGTGAGCAGTGATATTTTTGGCTCACTACCTCAATCTACAATATCCAAAACATGCATTAACCTGAGTCGGATTTACCATGAGAGTTAACAAAAAATTGCAGCAAGTTGTAGGGGCATCAGCCTTAATGATGACCGCCTTCTGCTTTGCTTCATCCCCTTCTACTGATAAGGAGTCTGAGGGGCTATGGGATAAATTTACCCGAAATGTCAGTACCACTTGGGATTCAAATCAATACGATATCTATGTTCCCGTTTTAACATGGCATAACCGCTTTACTTACGATAAAGAGAAAACCGATAGTTATAACGAAACCCCATGGGGATTTGGGCTAGGTAAATATCGCTATGATGAAGACAATGACTGGCATGCACTATATGCTATGGCATTCATGGACTCTCATAATAAAGTAGAGCCAATTGCGGGCTATGCTTATCAAAAAATGTGGATCCCTGGGGAACTAGACGGTTTTAAAATGGGGGCTGGCTTCACCTTGAGTGTAACCGCGCGTGATGATTATTATTACATCCCGCTGCCACTTCCTCTTCCATTAGTTTCTATGGAGTATGACAGATTAGCACTGCAAGCAACCTATATCCCTGGAACATATAACAACGGTAACGTGCTCTTTGCTTGGTTACGTTGGCAATGGTAATACCAACCTTTTATTAAGCACCTAAAAAAATAGCCAGTCACAACGCTCTGTCACTGGCTATTTTATTGTTTAAATGAAGTTATTCAGCAACTTTCCGATAAGTTAAATACCCGATAACGCCACCACCGCCATCTTTTGGGTGATTTACGCCATCCATCACATTGACTGTCTCGAAATCAAAAGGTGAAACACCCTCTAGGCAAGCCACATTGACCCCATACTGTTCAGGGTTTGAACGTCGTTGATGAAAGGTATAAATGCCACACATTGAGCAGAAAAAGTGGGCGGCTTGGCGTGTATTGAAACGATACTCCGTCAATTTATCTTTGCCTTCGATAATTTCAATACCTGATAACGGAGCAGAGACCGCAATTGCTCCCCTCATACGACAGTAGGAGCAATTGCATCTTCTTGCGGTATTCAATCCATCGGATAGTGTGACTTTGAATTTAACGCTGCCACAGTGGCACTGAGCAAACCGTGTATCCATAGTGTCTCCTATCAATGTATTGAATAATTACACTAATTGATATGAGTGCTAATTAATTAGCTGTCGATGCCTTCTTTTTCGCCATTCCTTGTTTTTTCGCACCTGAGAATTGATAGCCAATCCACAGGACGCCTATCCATAATGGCATAATCAGTACAGAAATTCTCAAACTCTCCATCATCAAGATCACAATCAAGATCAATGCCAAGAAAGCGAGACACAAGTAGTTGCCGAACGGATACCAGATACTTTTAAACTTAGTTTCAATACCTTGCTTGTTCATTTGCGCTCTAAACTTTAAGTTAGAAATACAAATCATAATCCAGTTAATGACTAGCGTTGTCACGACTAATGACATTAAAAATACAAAGGCTTTCCCTTCCATCACAAAATTGATCAAGATACCTACCGAAGTCACAATACCTGAAACAATTAATGCCATAATAGGTACACCACCTTTATTGACTTTCGCCAGAAACTTAGGTGCATTATCTTGTTGAGCAAGGCCAAATAGCATACGGCTGGTACAGTATACGCCGCTGTTATAAACGGACAGCGCCGCTATCAACATAACCACATTTAATGCGTTGGCGACCAGAGCATCACCTAAATTATGGAAGATGATATAGAATGGGCTTGTATCGTTATCTAATTTAACCCATGGGTACAACAGCAATAAAATTAATATCGAGCCTATATAGAAAATCAAGATACGATAAACAACTTGGTTAATCGCTTTAGGAATGCTTTGTTCAGGTTTTTCAGCTTCTGCGGCGGTGATCCCGACCAACTCTAAGCCACCAAATGAAAACATAATAATAGCAAGAGCCATTAATAAACCAAGAAAATCGTTAGCAAAGAAGCCGCCATATTCCCATAGGTTAGACAGCCCAGATTCTGAACCACCTCGCCCACTAAACAGTAAATAACAACCAAAGAGGATCATCGCAACAATTGCAACCACCTTGATTAAGGCAAACCAGAACTCAGTTTCACCATAAGCGCGCACATTAATAAAGTTGACCGCATTTACAACGATAAAAAAGACGATGGCAGAAACCCAAATCGGTAAATCAGGCCACCACCCTTGCATATATTTCCCCGCGGCAGTCAGTTCCGTCATCCCAACGAGGATAAACATAAACCAATAATTCCATCCGGAGAGGAAGCCTGCAAAGCCTCCCCAATACTTAAATGCGAAGTGACTAAATGAACCTGCAACAGGCTCTTGAACGATCATTTCCCCTAACTGGCGCATGATCAGAAAAGCGATAACCCCACATAATGCATACCCTAACAATACCGAAGGGCCTGCCATTTTGATGGTTGTTGCTATTCCAAGAAACAGCCCTGTGCCAACGGCACCTCCCAAAGCAATCAATTGGATATGCCTATTCTTTAATCCACGCTTTAGCGTTTGCTGCTCTTGCGCCATAACTTTACCCTTATCATCCTATGTACTTGCTTGTTATCTCTATTGATTGAGCTAAGCATACAAGTTTATTTGAATTTTATTATTAACACTACTGAAACACATACTCTGCCCTATCTTGAGCCTTTATCATATTAAATATTGATGTTATCTGATAAAGATGCGCAAGACGCACAGTATGGCGTATTAAAGGATAAAATCAAAACGGTAACAAGTCAGTTATTTGACATATTCCAAATATAAAATTTTCACCACCTTGGTCGCAAAGGCTATCCATGGCTAAAAGATATAAAAAAATACAGGTTATCACGATGCATACACCGATGATCAATTTGTATTTCAACAATACTCTCCCTTAAAAAAACAGCACCATAATTATTAATTATCAATAAATTACGGTAAAGCTAAGATAAACAGAATGATACTATTGGCGAATAGACTATGTTTTGATGCCAAATGTTACCTCAGCCATCAGAATAAAATTTGAGGAAAATAAGCAGTTCATGTCAATTTTCGTCTTTATGCTTATTTTTCCTACTCATTGCCAAAAATTGTGTTTAATTGGCTTTTTTTTCATCAATTTAATCGTAATACCGCACAAGCGGCCTTTGTCATGATCAAATGAAGTTGTGTATACTTCAGCTACCTTATTTAGCCCATTAGCTATTCGTGTTTATTTTTTAGTCTTACCAATAAATACTTAGCTAATCTCTAAATAAATGAAGCTGGGTAGATACGTTTATGCGAGATCGCTGTACCATGCTAAAAGGGGTATAAACTCGCCCTATGGGGTTCGGATGCAATCTGTTTTACTATTGTTTTCTATTACGTGATTGAGGAATAATGCTTTCGTTGACTCAATTCGACAAAACAGATGTATTTTGAACAAAAATCTAACACCAAAAGGTCAACGACCTCAGTAATTGAATCGAGATGCCACAAGACAACCACTTAGCACTTGTTGATGCTCTAAGCAAATGGATCGAAGAACATTTAGGTCGTGTTATCCATTTGGAAGAGCTTGCCGCCTACTCAGGCTACTCCCTCTGGCATATGCAGAAAATCTTTAAGGAAGTCACAGGGATTTCATTAGGTAAATATATTCGCCAACGTCGACTGGCGGGTGCAGTCAACCTATTAAGAAATAGCGATCAGTCTATTTTTGATATCGCCTTAGACTTTGGATTTGGCTCACAATCACATTTTACCTATATGTTTAGGAAGGAATACGGCATTACACCGTTTGATTTCAGACAAAATGTTGATATTGATTTAGATGTAAAGGAGCCACTGCATTTAACCCATAACGGTGAGTGAAGATGCCTTATTTGCGTTGAGGCCCCTCCCCCTACATCACCCAATGCCATAAGCCATTGTCACTTATGCCGTTTTATTTTCTAACTCAGTTAGGTTATCAATAAGCGGCAAAAATCATTTACTTAATCATTTTAAGATCGTGGCGAACGATAAAATGGCTCATGTTGCACCGGTTTCTCGTTATTGCTCTTTTTTAGCTAATTTACATTTTGTGTAAATAGAGTAAGGTATTTCAATAAAACATCATTAACCGGAGGCGTTGATGTCTATCAAACTGGTAGCGATTGATTTAGATGGCACTTTACTCAACTCTCAACACCAAATCACCCCTGCTGTTAAAGAGGCGGTTATTCAGGCAAAAAATAAAGGTGTCCGTGTCGTACTTGCATCTGGGCGACCATTTTCTGGGATCTTCCCCTACCTTCAAGAACTTGGGCTAGATAATGCATCAGATTATTGCATCAGCAATAATGGTAGTGTGATACATCAAGCCAATGATGGTACCCATTTAATTGAAAACCTTCTCGATTTTGAGGATTACCAATATTTTGTTTCTCTCGCTAACGATGTTGGTGTGCATATGCATGCACTTGCACAAAACACCATGTTCACCGCCAACCGTCACATTAGCCATTACACCGTCCATGATGCTTATTTGACAAATACTCCACTCGTATATTGTCCAGCAAACGAAATGGATCCCAGTCTCAAATTTACTAAAGTGATGATGATAGACCAGCCTGAAAAGCTGAGCGTTGGGATCAGTTATATTCCTGAAGATACTTTTGAAAGTTATTCTCTCATAAAAACCAGCCCTTACTTTTTAGAAATCTCCAGTAAAACGGCAAGTAAAGGCGCAGCACTACAGCTAATTTGTGAAAAACTCGGCATTACACCTGATAAAGTCATGAGTATTGGCGATCAAAATAATGATATACAAATGCTGCAATACGCCAAATTTCCCGTCGCTATGGGAAATGCTATCGATAACGTTCGTGATATTGCAAAATTTGTCACTGCCACCAATAACGAAGACGGTGTCGCCGTTGCGCTAAATAAATTTATTAACCAATAATAGTCTTTTTGGCAGTGATATTCACTGCCAATTAATCATATCTTACAGAATCAGACTGCTTGTTTACCCATTCCCTTCCCTATTTCCCTACATCCAAAAGCCAAATGGATGACTAAAACCTTACTTAGCTTTCTAAATTTGATACTATCTGCCCCCTTAAAAATACTGTAATACTAAAATATTCATTGCAAAATATACATTACAAACAGGTAGTAACATGTTTTCGACTAAAGATATGGTAATTCTTGGGATGATGGTCTTCGCGCTATTTTTAGGCGCAGGAAACATTATTTTCCCTCCTATGGCAGGCTACCAATCGGGTACAGATTGGTTCAGCACATCGCTTGGCTTTATTATTACGGGTGTTATCCTGCCCTTTATGACTCTGGTTACCGTCGCCGTTAAAGGCCGTGGTGAGCGCCTATCTGTGGATTTACCTAAGTGGGTTGCTGTCATTTTTTGGGTGGCGCTATACTTAATTGTAGGTTCAACCTTTGCGATGCCAAGGGTGACAAATACGGCTTTTGAAATGGGCTTCATTCCATTAGGTTTCATTGAAAAAAGCACCACCTCACACCTTACCTTTGCCTTGATTTTTAACGTGTGCTCTTTGTTCTTTATGCTTAAACAAGGCACGATGATCAGCGCAATCGGCAAGTTTATGACCCCAGCCTTGCTTATTCTATTGGTTGTGGTCGGGATCGCTGTGGTGGCAGAGCCATTATCTCCGATTAATGCACCAGTAAAACAATATGCCGATTATGCCTTTTTTGGTGGGGTAATTGATGGCTATCAAACCATGGACGTGCTATCTGCCATGGCCTTTGGTGGGATTGTCGCTCGTGCTTTAGCATCAAAAAATATCACTCAGCCTCGCCAAGTGGCTTTTATTACCATCAAAGCAGGCTTAATCTCTGTTAGCTTACTCGCTGCACTCTATATTTGCTTATTCTATCTTGGCGCAACCAGTGAACTTGTAGCCAATACAGCAACCAATGGTGGTCAAATATTCTCACGTTACGTGGATACATTATTCGGCTCAATTGGCACATGGATCATGTGTGGGATTGTCTTATTAGCTAGCATGACAACCCTTGTTGGCGTAACGAGTGCTTGTGCTGACTACTTTGCGACTTTCCACCATCGCTTAGGTTACCGTTTTTGGGTGGTCTTTTTCACATTGCTGACCACCATTGTCTCTACTTTCGGCCTAGACACATTATTAAGAGTGACTATTCCTGCGCTATTAATGATCTACCCATCTTCGGTCACCATTGTATTCCTGCAATTTGCAAGACGTTATATGGCTGCACCAAGAGTCACTTACGGTATTACTATCGCTGTTATCGTCTTTATGAGCCTATTAGATACATTAAATAATATGACGTTGCTAAGTGATAATGTGAAGGGCTTCCTTGTTTCAAACTTACCACTATTTGAACAAGGTATGGGCTGGTTGATACCGGGTGTTATCGCTTTCATAATTTCACTGTTTGTTGGCAACCTCTTTTGCAACAAAACCGTGCAATTAACCGATGAAAAAGCATAATTAATTACCAACGATAGCGCCCTACTTTATTGGGCGCTTTTTACCTTAGATGGCCGCCGAGTTGCAAGAAAGCAGATAATCGACCCAAGAGTTACCATTACCACTCCTTGCCAAAAACCTAATGTCAGCGCAGTGCTTAATAGAATTGACGAAAACGCCGTTGATATGACAGGTGTAAAGTAAGATAACGTACCTAATAAAGCGACATTGCCTCGGATCACAGCGAGCGTCCATAACGCATTCGCACCGCCTGTTGCTAAGGATGCCACTAACAGCAATGTGATACTGTGCCATGAAATATTGAATTGCTTATTAGGTTCAAACGCAAAAAGTATCCATAACCCTATCGCAGTGAGTAGAAAAAATAGCACCATTCCATTATGCCCCCCAGAAATACGCTTAGTCACATTGCTATAAAACGCCCAGAGGACAGCTCCAATAAAAGCGAGTAAATAACTTAATGGGTTACTTGAAATATTATCCGCAATTGCCGCGACTGAAATAGGTTGATCACCCGAAATGACCCATATTAACCCAGCAAATGCTAACAGTAGCCCAATACCAAGCAATAGAGTAAACCGCTGGCGATTAAACAAAACAGCTAATGCTATCGTAAAGCTGGGCCATAAATAATTCACCATCCCTAATTCAATAGCCTGTTGTCGGTCTTTTGCCAACCCCAGAGCTAATACAAAACACATTTCATAACTAACAAAGAGTAATGTTCCCCAAATTAAGTAGCGCTTAGGATAAGCACGAATTTTGGGAAACCCCATAAATACAACCAGAATGGCAGTACCAAGGCTATAAATTAATGCGGCTCCACCAACAGCACCAAAGTTTTCACTCGCACTTCGCACTAAACCAACAATCGTACTCCACAGTAAAATAGAGACTACGCCATAAAATGTTGCTGCATGTTGCCCTAATTTCATTGTTTACTCAATTTAACCGTTAGTTTTGAATTTATGAGAAAAACCTTAAAGCTCAGCCTATTAGAAAGCAAGTATTATTGATAACCTTTATTAAATTGAGTGAAAATGGGCTAGCTGACATCGGCGTCAATAAAAGGGAAATAAGAGCCAGCCAGAATGACATGACTCTTATTTTTATGATGATTAAATAGATTTTTGCTTATCCCACTGGGCTACATTTTCCTTATCCCAAATCCCCTCTTCTACCTGCGTTTTTAATTCAGGGTGCTGAGCAATATCAAATGTAGGAATTTTTCCTGCTTTCCTTTGCAAGTTATAATCTTTGGTTAATTTAAACGCGATACCAGACAGTAGCAAGATGGCAATTAAATTAGTAATTGCCATCAGCCCCATCGATAAATCCGCCATTTTCCATATCAATGGCATCTCGGCTAAGGCACCAAACATCACCATGCCTAATGCAGCTAGGCGCAAGATAAGCAAACCTGCGGTGTGATTATTTTCTAAGAATATCATATTGCTCTCTGCGTAAGCATAGTTGGCAATAATTGAAGTGAATGCAAAGAAAAAGATTGCGATTGCGATAAAGGTTGACCCCCAACTTCCCACGACAGATGACAAGGCCTGCTGCGTTAATTCAATTCCGCTGATTTTATCCATTGGGTTTTCAAGTACACCAGACGAGAGAATAATGATCGCCGTCGCACTGCAAATAACAATCGTATCCATAAAAACACCCAGCATTTGCACATAACCTTGTGAAGCAGGATGTGGGGGATATGGAGCGGCAGAAGCGGCTGCATTCGGTGCAGACCCCATCCCCGCTTCATTCGAAAATAACCCGCGCTGGATACCTTGAGTCATCGCTTGAGCAACACCGTAACCAATTGCCCCCCCTGCCGCTTCCTGTAACCCAAAAGCGTTGCGGATAATCATCATAAAGACGTCAGGTAAGCGTTCAATATGATGTCCAAGTACCCAAAATGCTAGCAGTAAATAAGCCAATGCCATAATAGGAACGATTAGCTCAGCAACCTTTGCAATTGATTTTAATCCGCCAAAAATAACAACACCACTCATCACCACAAGCGCAATGCCAACATATAGAGGGTTAAAATCAAATGCTACAGCAGTTGCTTGTGCAATTGAGTTTGCTTGAACGGCATTGAATACCAATCCAAATGCAATAATTAAAAAGATGGAAAATAACACGCCCATCCAACGGCGGTTTAACCCTTTTTGCATATAGTAGGCAGGACCGCCTCGATAATTTCCTTGGTCATCTTTTGTTTTGTACAATTGAGCGAGGGTTGATTCAATAAATGAGGTTGCCATCCCTAACATCGCAACCACCCACATCCAAAAAATGGCTCCAGGGCCTCCTGCCGTTATCGCAATGGCAACACCGGTTAAGTTCCCTGTTCCCACCCGAGCCGCTAAGCTGGTACACAATGCTTGAAAAGACGATATCCCTGCTTTATCGGCTTGATTACTATTTTTTAAAACACCAAACATATGACCAAAATGGCGAAACTGAATAAATCCTGTACGAAGTGTAAAGTAAACACCTACGCCAAGTAATAAATAGATGAGGAGCGACCCCCAAACAATGTCGTTTAGATAATTTACGATTTCTACCAAACCATTCCCCTTACTTTATTATATGTAAATAAAGATCGCTGTATAATTAATGATAATCTTTGTAATGTTTCATCTCACCAAGCACCCTTTCGATTATAAGAAACCAATCCCTAAACGTGCACAATGAAATACAAAACAAAGAGTCATAAAACTATATTTTTTTATCTTCCGTGTAAAACATTTTTTAAGTTTAAATTTTAAGATTGATATTTGTTATATAAACACCTAATATAAAGATGTGTGCTAGATAATATTTTTGATTTAAAATCAACAAATTGCACTCACAACAAGAGTGAACTCATAAAGTTAATCATTTGATTTTATGATATTATCGCTTTATTCACCAACTTGGTTATATAATAATCAAAATCTTATATTATTCCCTTTTATAAATACATATTTCTTTATTATTAATAATTCCTGCTCTACTAATAAAATGAATAATTTAATTTCACCAACATATTCAGTTTATTATTCAATAAATTTATCGCCTTATATTAAGGGTGAATACCCTCAAACTGTTTATTAAACAAGCAAATAGAACATTTAAAAAAAACATCGTAAAAAGAGCATTGAAAAATGATTATTGCTTCTATTTATACATCACCATAAAATTTACAATTAAATCGAAACCCTATTTAAGGTTAAAAAATGAAAATCACCATTAAAATCTCTGATGATGCTGTATCCCAAAGCCTTTATGACGCATTTGCTTCAGAACTAAGAGCAAGGGTATTAGAAGTTTATCCAGGTAGCGATCTCTATATTATTCATGATACTGGAGCAACTACATTTGAAACTTCTGGTTTTCATGATGACAAAGAAGCTCATATCGTTCTTCATGAATTAGTTGAAGACGTTCTCCATCATGGGCATTGGTCAAAATAATTATTCGCCTATGTTTTAGCCAGCCTTTACTTATATTCATTAAATTAAAGGCTGGTTACTCTCTCCTCCTCCATCTCTCCATAATGGCAATTGCTGATCAAGATCATATTTGTTACAAAATAAGCTAATCTTAGTCATAAAACCGCTTTTCTTATTACCGTTGTATGATAAATTATATAACGTAATTTACATTGCTTTTGCTCAATATGGCAGCCAGTGTTTTTACTGGCTCTTTTTTGTTTCAAAATGCGAAATAATACTTAGGACACCCTCTTTTCGGCCTATTCTGCTATAGTCTCTGTCTATTATCCGATAAAGTTAAAATTCATTTAGTGTAAAACTAGAGGTACTGCCATGAAACGTCTTTTACTTGCTGTATGCTTTACACCGATTATCGCACTAGGCGCTAATGAACCACTAAATATTAGCCAAACTGCCATTGATTATTGTGATATTACAGGCCAAACACTCAATGATGCCTATCGTTCAGATAAAAGCAGCAACGAATTAGCAGCAGATGCACTTACTCAGCTAAAAAGTAAAAATGTTGATCTCGCTAAATTAGAGACAAACGAAGCTGATTTACAAAAGAACTTGGCTGTTGTCATTAAAACCATCCGCGATAATAAAGGTAGCTTTAAGAGCCAGGACGAATTCGCGAAATCGCTAAATGACTCAATCTCCGCTTGCAAAATCCAAACTGAGCTTCTGTTGAACAAAACGAAATAAGCATCAATCTATAAAAATGTACCCAGTCTCTATCGAAACTGGGCACATTCTATTATCTCATGAGCTGTTATGGTTGCTCTTTTTGGCATATCGTCTTGATAGAGGCCTGAATGTCCTCGTTATCGCTCAACAATAACTGATTCTTTCCTGAAAATTGCCCGTCACGAATATCAATATTAGCAACAAAAAGTAGTGCACGACCATCATTACCGACCTGATATGTGCCGCATACGCCTACACTTTCACCTTCTTTGTATTGATTCCGCTTAACAACCTTAACGTCATTGAAGTTCACAGGTTGCTGTGAGGCGAGTTTATTTTCGACCAATTGCTGAGCCATTTTTTGAATGTCGGAGTCATGAATTGCTGTAACATATTGATATACAAAGCCAGCAATAATAATCAAAATGACGATAAACAGTTTGGTTTTTATACGTTTCAATACATAATCCTTCTTGGCATTTAGCTAGTCAGACTAATTATAACGATATTAACTTGTTTTATGTGAACAAAATGAGCCAAGTTCGCCAAAATTTGATTTATTGGTGAATACAACAAGCGTGTTCTATAAGCCGTTATTAAGGATATCTTATCTTTTATTAATTAACTTATAATATTGTCAATTTAATTAATTTTTCATTCAATATAATATTCCATCACATTAATTTGATATTTAATTTTTATATTTTTTCATTATTCATTAATAAAAAAAACGTTTTCTAATTTCACTCATAATATTATAATCGAGAAATGATTATCATTTAAATATGGGAATAGAATGAAAGAGAGGATCGTAAAAAATCTTGTTGAGCTTACTTATGGTACTAACAACGATGTAAAAATAGCGGCAATTAATGCTTTAGGTGATTATAAATGTTCAATCGAGCAAGAAGACGCTATTGATAGATTGTTAGTTTTATGTGACGATTATAATAAAGAGATTGCCGTCGCTTCAATTAGTTCATTGAGTAAATTAGCGAAGTTTTTCTCTGATCTATAACGGTAGCATGCCATAACCAATTTAACCCGTGCCAATCAACATAAAAATTACTTATAAATCAATTAATTGTAATTGAAAGAAGAAGCGTATTCAAAATACCAATATTTTTATTACGTATTACTGCCTATAAAAAATAAAAATAGTTACTTTATTTTAAAGATCAATACAACTTTTTTTCATTGTGAAGGAAATAAGAGTAGTTAGTGATGAAACTATGATATATCTCTTTATTTAGGTAAATAGCATTGAAATAATAAATAAAAGAGCCAAAATAATTATTAGTCGGTACCCAACAGGAGTATAAATATGAATTATTTAAAGCCTCTTTTTATTTCAGCAAGTTTATTTGCCATTAGCTTTTCTTCTCTCGCATATAACGATAATAATTATTGTGATGGTGCTTGGCATAAAAATGGTTATCACAATCAGCAACAATATAATGACCGCCCTTGTGATAATAACCGTCACTACAACGGTTCTGGCCGTCACTATGGTCGCCATAATGGAGCTATGCAATATTCAACGTCAATTCAGACAACTCAGCCAGATGAGACCCTGAAAAAAATTGCAGCTGATGCGCCAAAGGGAGAAAGTGGTAAACAATACGTTGTTCGAGTCTCCGTTATTGAAATTTCAAACAATAATACCCCTCAACAGCGATAAACGAATTAGGGCAGTTAACACTGCCCTACAACTCACATCATCAAACGACCTACGAGATAAAAATCATATACCGATAGGCTGATAGCCTTGCCATTCAGGCTTAAAATGCTCACCGTCTGGCTGAGGGATAAGGTGAATATAATAATTGCCAATTTGATCCAATAAGAGACAATCATCAACATCCTTTAAATTGTCTTTATGCTGCTGTTGGCAATTAACTAATAATGCATTAATCGCTTTTTGCTTTGCTTCCGCCGCCGATTCAGCAACGAATAGATCAAACTCATGCAGTTCGGCCAGAGTAGATGGCTGATACCCTCCAACATTAATAAAGTATAGCCGCTGTGTCGTTAAAGAAGGCTCCTGATGTAGTTCGATTTTAAATCCATCCACCCAATTAATCGTTGCATAGCCGTCGATATGGATCTTATCCTTATCGCCAAACCAAGCTTCCCGCAATGCAGGCCAAGCATCTGTCGGTTTTTCGGCTACAACGAATTGAATATCATGAACTTCTATATTTGACTTCCCTGCATTGCCACCAACATAAAACATAAATAACTTCATTTTATCATCCAAATTATTATACAACCCTCGATATGTAATTCATTACACAACCATTGATGTATGAAAAGAAATTTTTTATCACAACAAACCATAAATTCTGAGTGATTATTTATATTTATCAATATATTAAAGTAATAATTAACCTGTATTTTGCTTAAAGTCCGATCTTAACAAAATGAATAAATAATCACTTGTGATAAATAATTATTTACAACAAATCTATTTTCAGTAATCTAATGATTACTATTTTTTTGCAAGGAAACACCATGGATCGTCGTTCTTTTCTAAAAACAAGCTCAGCCGTTATGGGCGGATTAGCTGTAAACTCTCTTTTCAATCAAGCTATTGCGGAAACAAAAACGCAATTTTTGCTTGATGCGCAACACCCTTTGCTGCTTAATTTTAATGAAAATTCACTCGGCATGTCGCCAAAAGCAAAAGATGCCGTTATTGCCGCTCTACCCGGTTCATTCCGCTATCCTGATGATGCTAGAGCTGACCTAATTGCAGCACTAGGTAAACACTATGCCTTGACCGACAAGCATGTCACATTGGGAAATGGCTCTTCAGAAACCATCCAAGCTGCCGTTGCGATGCTAGCAGCAAAAGCACGCCAACAAAATCAAGGACTTCAACTTATTACGCCCGACCCAACATTCAATTACGCCGAGTTATATACTCAATCATTTGCAGGTAAAATCACTAAAGTTCCGTTAAAAGAAGATTTGTCATTCGACCTAAAAAAAATGGAACAACTTGCTGATGAATTTGATGGGTTATCAATCATTTATATTTGTAACCCAAATAACCCAACGGCGATGATCACACCAGCAAGCGAATTAAGCGAATGGATGCATAAATCTTCAGATAAACAATTTTTCATCGTAGACGAAGCCTACGCTGAATTCGTTGAAGACCCGAAATTTATCAGTGCCATTGAGCTTGTGAAACAGGGTAAAAATAACCTTGTTGTCACTCGCACCTTTTCAAAAATTTTTGCGTTAGCAGGACTGCGTGTTGGTTACGGTATCGCAACCCCTGAAGTTATTGCTGCCATTGATGCGTTTTTACCTTTAGATAATACCAATACGGCTGGCGCCGTTGCCGCTCTTGCTTCTTTGCAGGATAAATCATTTATTGCATATAGTCTGAAATCCAATAACTTATCTAGAAAAATCGTTGAAACCGCATTAGATGAACTCGGTATTACCTATGCCCCTTCACAAGCGAATTTTATCTTTCATAAAGTTAAAGGTGATGTCAAAACATACCAAAAAAGAATGGCCGATGCGCACATTATGGTTGGACGTGAATTTCCACCAGCAATGGGTTGGAGCCGTTTAACGCTAGGAACCCCCGAAGAGATGGAGCAATTTGTTATTATATTAAAACAGTTCCGCGAGAAAGGTTGGGTATAGTCGCTCGTCTCTCCCCTATATTTAAGACAGGGGAGAGACATATTTAAGCCCTTAAAATGGGCCTTTGAAGATAAAAAAGGCGCCCGCAAAGATCAAAATAAAGCCAATAATATGGTTTATCGAAATACTCTCCCCAAGATAAAGCACAGAAAACACCACAAAGACACAAAGTGTGATAACTTCCTGCATCGTTTTTAATTCAGCTGCACTATAATATTGATGCCCTAGCCGATTGGCTGGAACCGCAAAGCAATATTCTACAAATGCAATTAACCAACTGAAAAAAATGATGCTATACAGTGGCTTATCTGTAAACTTTAAGTGTCCATACCATGCAAACATCATAAAAACATTCGAAATCACTAATAATAAAATAGGATAAGATTTAGCAAGCATTTTGGTTAACGTTGAGCAGATAATTTTGACCATTATGAGATCAAAACAAATAAAATTCATTAGAATTTATTTTTCACTCTCACTATCGACACTGCGGATCCTTATTGGTAAAACCACCTGCTATATTCATCAATAAATGAAGAGATTTTGAGGAATCGTATTATGATCCAGTACCGATTAATGGAAATAACGGATTGTGAAAAAGTTGCCCAATTGTTGCAAATTAACGCACAATCACAAGGTGGTGGGTTATTAGGTGAGTACCCTTTAGGTAAAGTTAAAGGGATGTTTGCTAGCGCAAGTCATACCGTTGTAGCCTATGAAAATGAACATATTGTTGGCGTCGTTTTTAGTTTTAGCCCTCTCGCTAAAGCCCTCCCTGCATTGGCGCAATATATCACCCAACACTTTGCCCCCATTATAGAAAATAATTGGTTTTACGGTCCCGTATGTATTGATACTGCATATCGAGGGAAAAGTATTCTTAAATCCCTGTATGACACGATATGTGCTAAACAGACCGGTCAACCCGTCGCATTTATTAATAGTAGTAACATACGCTCTTTAAAAGCACATCAGAAATTAGGTATGCAGAAAATTGCTGAATTTACCTTCGAGCATGTTCTCTACTATTTAGTTAAACCATAAACCATCATAGCGCTACAGTTCCATTTTCCACAATACCCCATCAAATGTACCAATTAGTACATTTTTGTTTTCATTCCTCGTTTCTTACGTTACATTAGTAAAATAATGTTTTGAGGAGTTCTTTTTATGACTGATTTTTTAGCTGCTAATCAAAAAGCATGGGATAAGCAAGCTTTACTGCAACAGCCTTGGTCAATTCCCGTTGACTCTCCGACCATTGCAAAAGCAAAACAAGGTGAATGGCAAGTTCATTTGACGCCTTCGCCATTACCTAAAGCGTGGCTTGGCGATATAAAAGGGAAAAAAATTCTATGTCTAGCCTCAGCAGGAGGGCAACAAGCCCCTGTTTTATCTGCTGCTGGTGCTGATGTCACTGTTTTTGACCTATCAGATAAACAATTAGAACAAGATAGACAAGTTGCTATTCGTGAGAATTTAAAACTAGAAACTATCCAAGGTGATATGCGAGATCTACACGTATTCCCAGATAACCACTTTGATCTCATTTTCCACCCTATTTCTAATCTTTATATACCGGATGTAAATCCTGTTTGGCGTGAATGTCATCGTGTTTTAAATACACATGGCAGACTACTATCCAGCTTTTTTAACCCAATCGTTTTTGTCGGTGACCGTGACCCACAATATAAGGAGCAACAAATAATTAAGCCGACTTATAAAATGCCTTTTTCTGAAATAGAGGCATTAACCCAGGAACAAATCCACTTGAAACAGCAAAATCAAGAAGCTTTTGTTTTTGGTCATTCATTAACCGATTTAATTGGTGGACAAATAAAGGCCGGTTTTCAGCTCGCTGGGTTTTATGAAGATTGGCAACCTAACCCTCGATTTGTTATTGACCATTACCTGCCGACTTTTTTAGCGACATTTGCGATTAAAACCGCCTAGTCATTTAGAAATGATGAAAGCTGATTTTTTGATAAATCAGCCTGCTTGTTTGGCTGGCAATATTTTTCCCATACAAATTCAAATTGTTCTATTGGGATAATGTCATCAATTTCTTCAACAAAAGGAATGGATACCATCGTGTTACCTGACGCATTTTTATGGGAGCGCACGATAAACCGTTTAAAGCCATAGGGTAACTCATTTTTAAACCCAAATACTTCACCACAATAATAACCCGTTTCTTCACCATCCTGGGTTTTATTCAGCACATGGTAATTAACATTTCGATACTTAGCCGCCGTTGGGTAAGCGAGAAAATCTTCTACTGAGTTTTCAATTTTCTTTTTAGTGTCGAATTCTGATACTTGAGCGATATTCGTCATAATACCCGCAATATAAGCACCACCAACCATAAGCAACAGAACTAGGCTTCTTAATAACATTTTTACCACAGCGATTTTTTATAAAACGTACCTAATTACTATATTGAAATTGTAACAAAATGCGACAAATAAGTGAGCGCAGAATGAATTATTTACATTAAAATATAATTATTCCTGATAAGGAGACATATAACACTGTCTTTTGTGAATTATTGATACATTCTCCAGAGGTAGATCAATATCGCCGCTGAGAGACACCAGACAACCGTCGCAGACCCTAAACAAAACCACGCTGAAAATTTTGTGGCGAGCCAATAGACTGTCAGTAAATACAATAGATATGGAATTAATGACCATATACCAAATAATGCGGTCTTACGTAGTGCTAATGCTCCCTGCTCTTGAACAATGATCACATGGGCGATCAAGGCAAATGTTGGGAACAAAGGTACTAAACCTGCTATATAAAATGTCTTACTTTTTGATAGTAAAGCAATAATTAAAACGGCTAATGCCCCTAATGAACACTTTAAGAACAATGAAAGCATAGTGGTATCTTATTATTTAATAACATTAACAGTTATATTATCTCTAAATATAAAAAAGTAATCAGTTATTTTTTTGCTTAGGTACATTGCTGTGCCACCAAAAAATAATCATTATAAAACAATAAGTTAATTTCAATTTCCTCGATTAAGCCCTCGTTATATTTCGGTTAGCATTCAGTTTGAATATAAAGTATACGCATTTCCTGCCGATACCATTAGGGAATACCTACACCTGACTTCTGTATGACCACCATAAGGTGTGTAGCAAATCACTTAGCGATTTGATCATCACCTTATATCAAATAAGTCGTTTATTTGTACGTGTTGAAACATGTTACCGACAGTATGTAAGGAAATAATAATGATGTTCGCGACTTCACAAAAAACTGATTCCCCTTTTTCCCGGTTCTCATTTTCAGGTCTTAAAACAACAACTCTCATTTGGATATTATCTGGATTACTGATCCTACTATTACTCTCTTCATGTTGGTTATTTTTTAGTTATCTTAAAAATTATCAAACGGCACTAGAAAGACTAGATGATATTTATCAAGAGCAGTCTGCACTAAATGATACATGGCAATCTCTTTTACAGGCTCGAAATACCTTAAATAGAGCCAGCTCAAGACATTTGTTAGTGATAAACAAAATGCAAACTGCTAATACTGATATTGATAGTTTAGTTCAACAATTTCAGGAGAAGATGAATAAAACCGAATCACAATGGGCAACTTTTACAGAATTAACACAAAATAAAAACGAATTAGCATTTAATGAGTTACAACAAAGCTATACTCAATTACATTCAGCGTTAATGGAACTATCTCTATTTTTAGTTCAAGGAAAAACTTATGAATTCTTAAATCAACCTACACAAGGTTTTCAAGATACTTTCGAACAAAATTTCAATTATTATCATCAGCAGTTAAATCAGGGTTATCATGATATCACCGCGGCAAGCGAAGAATTGTATCGCAAAAGTCTGATTGGTATTATCGCGGTGATCATTAGCCTAACATTGGTAACCTTACTCGTACGTTTAGTTCTACAACATTTATTTATTCGCCCTCTTAATCAAGTCATTGATGGCATAGAAAAAGTCAGTCAAGGGGTCCTTCACCATCATTTTGACAATAAAGGGTTAGCAGAAATTAAACTGTTGAAACAGCATGTTTCGAATATGCAGAGTAAGTTAATTAATATCGTCAAAAATATCTATTCTAATACCCATACTATCAAAGATGAGATCGGTGATATCACTCAAATGAATCAGGACCTATCTATTCGTGCAGATCAACAAGCTGCTGCTATTGTGGAAACGGCTGCAAGTATAGAGGAATTAGATTCATCCTTTAAACTTAATAGCGCCCATACTCATGAATCCTGCCAACTAATGGCACAGAACGGCATTACTATTGATAAGAGTAGTGAACTTATTTCTGACGTCGTTGAGAACATGGATGATATCGTCGATTTCTCTAAAGAGATCAGCAAAATCACATCAACCATTGATAATATTGCCTTTCAAACTAATTTATTGGCTTTAAATGCCGCAGTAGAGGCCGCCCGAGTTGGCGAGCATGGCAAAGGTTTTGCTGTTGTTGCAAATGAGGTACGTGAGCTGTCGATGAGCTGTAATCAAGCATCTAAAGAAATCAAAGTGCTGATTGATAATTCAAATGAAAAAATTCATCACTGCTTCCAATTAGCCGCTGATGCTAACGATAATATTGTGGCTATCGCAAGAAGTACCGCTAATATTAATGAAATGATACAGAACATCTCGCATGCGTCTAATGAGCAGACTCATGGTGTTGGACAAATCCATATTGCAATTAATGAACTCGATAACACCACCCAAGCGAATGCGGCAATGACGAAAGAATTGCAAGGTTCATTACAATCCTTAAAAACTCAATCTGAATTACTTGAGGAGGTCATTGCGACCTTTCACATTGAACCTACCTCTACACCAACCAAATCGCATAACCAAGAATAAGCCATACTCGTCCAAACAAGGTAGTTACTCAGTAACTGCCTTTACGACTGTCTATAAAAGCATTTTTAATTGGATATTCATTGCTTTTTGTCTGATATAACAGTAAGACTAATTAGCTATTCACCAATTAAATAATGAGTAAAAATGACAATAAAAATATCTGTACTTGTTGATAACAATACCCTTATCGATAGCTACTTTTGTGGTGAGCCAGGTGTTTGCTACCATATCGAAGCTGATGGCCATAAAATTCTTTTTGACACTGGTTACTCCGATATTTTTATCGATAACGCACACACATTAGGGATAGACCTTGCTACGATCACTGATTTAGCCCTGTCTCACGGACATAACGACCATACATGGGGACTGAATCATTTAATACAGCACTACGATAGACGTAATTGCTATTTTCCACAAAAGATCCGCTTGATTTACCATCCAGATGCACTTCTTCCAAAGCAATTTGACACCAAAGTGATTGGTGCCAATATCCCCAAAGATGTATTAAAGGCTTATTTTGATAACTATGAAACAGATAAGCCGTTTTACCTTTCCGACAATGTTATATTCTTAGGGCAGATCCCGAGAAATAATACTTTTGAAGGGAAAGAACCTATTGGAACGACGATTAATGCAGACCATCAAACTATTGATGACTATGTTTGGGACGATAGTGCATTGGCAATAAAAACCACGGAAGGGTTGATTATAGTTACCGGATGTTCGCATTCAGGTATTTGCAATATTGTTGAATATGCAAAACAAGTGACAAAAATAGATAAGATAGTGACAGTCATCGGTGGTTTCCATTTACAAGAAGCCTCTGATGAGGTTTTAAATCAAACTGGGCACTATTTTAGCCAACTTAATGTCGATCAAATACATCCCTGCCATTGTACGGATTTAGCGGCTAAAATTCATCTTTCCAAGTTTGCAGCCATTAAAGAAGTTGGCGTTGGATTAGTGTTAACTTACCCTTCATAATTAAATCAAATTGAGTGACGATAAAAATCTTTTTCGTCACTCTTTATGTTTTTCAGCGAAATAACAGTAAAAAAGTCACCATTGCAACATGGCGTTAACATGATTGACTTATTTTCAATGTTTTTAGTAAATTAATGATAGTGCTATAATTAAACTCGAGAGCCAAGGTCACCATCTGCTTTTTCACCAGCAATCATGCGTGTTAATTCTTCACAACGCACGATTTTCCCTTCAGATAAATGGAAGCAGGCAAATACTTCAAATTCACTGACATCGCCGCTCTTTTTCTCAGCATGTGCAATATGTTGGGTATGTACACAGTCTTGCCCTTCGGCAATGGATTTTATGGTAATACTAATATTATTCGTGGCCTCTTTTAATACCTTAAGATGCGCAACAAATTCTTCATAATTAATTTTTTTACCGTCGACAATTTGTATGTAGTTTGGCGAAAAATATTGTTCAATCACTTCCACTGAACCAATCTCTTTGCCAAGCACATCCGTTAGAGCTTGTTCAACAAATTTTATCTTATTCATTCTTTATCCCATTTAGTTTATATATCATGATTTGATAGATATCTTGGCATCGACGTGTTATTTCAAGCTTACCTTTAAAAAATTATCATAAAATGCCTAGAAACAGATAAAAAGTGCGAACAAAAGCCGACAAAAAACATTTTATTGTTTATGGTTTTTAGCCTTTTGCGGAAGGATGATATAATAATTCGGCTCACACATTTATTTGAGGGTAAACAGTCGGTTCTATGACCGCCATTGAAGATAAGTTAACTCAAAACATAATAAAACAGGGCTTCACTAGATATGAAACCCTTTAATTTAACCTGAGCTTATTTTAATTTACTGTTACACAACTCTTGTAGCCGATTAATAAAGCGTGCAACATGGAAGCCATCACAAACTGCATGATGAACCTGTACTGAGAGCGGCAATAACAGTCTATCCCCTTCTTGCTGATATTTTGCCATTGTTATAATGGGTGCAAAATAATCGGTAAAATTAGCAACATTTAAATTAAAGCTATCAAAATTAACCCAAGGTAATGCTGAAATATTTAAATGATTTTCTGGTGTTACCCCTTGAGGAAATAACTTGGTATCACTTTTATAACGTTCCATTACCGATAAATAATTCACCATAAATTGATCAATATCGGATGAGTATGGGCAACTCAGTGCTGAAAATGTCTCTGTTTCTTGATGGAATACGGTGAATTGTGGGTCGACTGAATCCCATACGATCAATTCATCATCTTTTATCGCCATTCTCAACTCATCAAATTGATTCACGGCCTGAGCAATCAGATAGATCATTACCGGATAAAACTTATACGCTGAATCATCCAATGACTTTTTAACGTCGTGATATCAATTTTGCTTGTTAAGCTAAAACCACATGGTAAACGATGCCGATAAAACTCAAAATGCTCACGGCGAACCCAATTTTTTACATCAAATTTTGTATAGTTCATAACATATCCCTTCTGAATTTTTATTTACTAAATGACTTTAATCAGAAGGGCATTCTCTCTGTCTGGATGGATAACATTTTCCCTCCACTTTTAGCTCAAAATGCGATAGGTAATAATAATAGCAAAATTCCGCACAAACACTAAACCCTAACTAAAAACATCCATCATATTTCTAGCATGTCTAAATGATCCCGTCATTTTTATCGCTGTTGCTCACGATAATCAGCTACATTTCCCGAGTAATTCGCCTTAAGAAGCGGGTTATCTGTAGCAAAAGAGAATATAAATTATTACTACCAATACGATAAGAATAACTATACTAAAAATTATCAAGGTCATCCTTTCTTCATTATCAATCTGTTTTGCTATTACCTCTGGCTTCTCTATTTTCTCCATTTCACGTTGATACTTTGTTACTGATTGCTTCTTTGCTTCCCTGCTTTTATCAAACAGTGACAAAATAATAACCGGAAGGATAAGGACCAGAGCAATAAAACCGATAATGATTGAGAATGTAATAACAATTAGCCCATCCATAAAACTCCTGTTATTAATATGTTATTGTATTACTTTTATACCAATACAAACCAACAAATATTTTTATATCTTCCCCATATATTTTTTTCTAAGCTCTTCAATACTAGGTCTATCACTTTTGTCTTTTGGTAAATTAATTATGGTAGAAATAATATAATACCTACCTTAAGGCAGGTAACCCAAAAAGAACAATCAAATTAATTTAAGACAACAAAAAACGGGAGCCATTACGCTCCCGTTATTAATTATATTACGCAACAAATTACATATGGCTAATAATTGCGTCGCCGAACTCGCTACATTTCAGTAGTTTAGCGCCGTCCATCAGACGTTCGAAGTCATAAGTTACGGTCTTAGCTTCGATTGCGCCTTCCATACCTTTAACGATTAGGTCAGCCGCTTCAGTCCAGCCCATGTGACGTAACATCATCTCTGCGGAAAGAATAATTGAACCTGGGTTCACTTTATCCTGACCTGCATACTTAGGTGCTGTACCATGTGTTGCTTCAAACAGTGCGCATTCTGAACCAATGTTTGCACCTGGAGCGATACCGATACCACCAACTTGTGCCGCCAATGCATCAGAAATATAGTCACCATTTAGGTTCATACATGCGATAACATCATATTCCGCTGGGCGCAGAAGAATTTGTTGTAAGAACGCATCAGCAATCACATCTTTGATAATGATGTCTTTGCCATTTTTTGGATTCTTAATTTTCACCCATGGGCCGCCATCAAGTAGCTCACCACCGAACTCTTCTAATGCCAGTTGGTAACCCCAATCTTTAAAGGCACCTTCAGTGAACTTCATAATGTTGCCTTTATGAACCAAAGTCACTGAATCACGACCGTTATCGATAGCATATTCAATCGCAGCACGAACTAGACGTTTTGTTCCTTCTTCTGAGCAAGGTTTAACGCCAATACCACAATTTTCTGGGAAACGGATCTTAGTTACACCCATTTCATTTTTCAGGAAATTAATGACTTTATCTGCTTCTGCGCTACCTGCTTTCCATTCAATACCCGCATAGATATCTTCTGAGTTTTCGCGGAAGATAACCATATCAGTGAGTTCAGGTTGCTTAACAGGACTTGGCGTACCTTTATAGTAACGCACAGGGCGTAGACAGATATAGAGGTCGAGTTGTTGACGTAGCGCTACGTTCAAAGAACGAATACCACCGCCAACTGGGGTTGTCAGAGGGCCTTTAATTGAAACACGGTAATCACGGATTAAATCGAGAGTTTCTTGCGGTAACCAAACATCTTTACCATAAACTTGAGTAGATTTTTCGCCGGTATAGATTTCCATCCAAGAAATCTTGCGCTCGCCGTTGTAGGCTTTTTTAACTGCTGCATCAACCACTTTCAACATCGCTGGCGTCACATCAACACCAATACCATCACCTTCGATGTAAGGAATGATCGGGTTGTTCGGAACATTCAGTTTGCCTTTAGCATCAATGGTAATTTTAGCGCCTTCTGCCGGAACTACTACTTTGCTTTCCATTAACCTCTCCTTTCACTTGCGCATTTGCTTGTTAATTTTTTGTAAGAGACCTGTCAATACTACTTCAAACTTTCTCTAACGCCAATGGTTAGTCGTTCAAGGTTTTATGCGGATCGCATTAAACGTACTAACTGACTCACATTTTTTGTTGATTTAGTTAACACATTTCCCATTAAATCAACAAGGTACGATAAAAGTCTAATCTTAAAGAAATTACGTAACCAAGATGTTGCTTCGATGATTTAGTGAATAAATGAATAGTTGTTGAAAAAAGAGACTATTTGCAGTTTATCTTAAATGCTATTAAGAAAAATTCGTTTTGCTCACATAAACTAGGTTTATTAAAGCAATTTATCATTGTAAATTAATAGGTTTTAACAGATTTAATGATTTTAAAGTTTTTTATTATATTATTTGTTTTTTTTAATTAATAACCACTGATAAAAATAAGCTCTATTATTCTTCTATTAAGTTTATCAATAAGATAAGCTCATACGCCTTAGATGTATAAAATTAACATCTCTAGATAGAGATACAACTTTAAATATAAAAAATTATTCTCAAGCTTAATAAATAATAAACTATCTCCGTCTCCTTATACTTTTATATCTTTCATTTTGAACTTTTTTAAATGCCCCTCTTTAAATGACATTTTTTATCTTCTCTTTGTGATTGACAATAAACCTCATCTCCCTCCTTGCTCTTTTGTGTCATTTTTCTTAAAAATCAACTACACTGAAAGCTCAGCCAACATTTTGTTGGCCTGTTTTTATCAATATTTAGTTAATCTGTTAAAATGGATTCTCATGTCTACATCGAATTATAAAGCTAGACCACCAGCCAGTAAGAAAGCGCCGCGCAAGTTTGGGTCAAAAGCCACCTCTGAGCATTTTCGTTCTTCATTGTCATCTCGGACTCAATCTAAGCCCCTTACGTCGCGTAAAGTGATCTTATTTAATAAACCTTTCGATGTATTACCGCAGTTTACCGATGAGCAAGGCCGAGATACCCTAAAAAAATATATTCCAATAACCGATGTTTATGCGGCTGGCAGGTTAGATCGTGACAGCGAAGGATTACTCATTTTGACTAATGATAGGAAATTACAAGCGCGTTTAACACAACCGCAAAAAAACACCAATAAAGTCTATTATGCGCAAGTTGAAGGTATCCCTGATGACGCGGCTCTTGTGAAATTTCGCCAAGGTCTGACTCTTAAAGATGGTCCGACACGCCCTGCTGGTATAGAACGAGTCAATGAACCTGATTGGTTATGGCCGAGAACCCCACCAATTCGTGAACGTAAGAACATCCCGACTAGCTGGCTAAAAATCACACTTAGTGAAGGAAGAAATCGTCAAGTTAGGCGCATGACGGCGCATATTGGTTATCCGACTTTGCGGCTAATTCGCTATCAAATTGGTGAGTATACTCTTAATAATTTAGCACCTGGTGAATGGAAGGAGATCACTCTTGTTTAAACCTCATGTTACTGTCGCAACGATTGTCCATGCGAAGGATAAGTTTTTGGTTGTTGAAGAATGGGTTAATGGCAAACCGACGTGGAACCAACCCGCAGGTCATCTAGAAGCAGATGAAACACTATTAGCCGCTGCTGAACGTGAATTATTCGAAGAAACGGGCATTAAAGGGCGACCGCAAAAACTGCTTAAAATTCACCAATGGATAGCTCCCGATAACACCCCCTTTATTCGCTTTCTCTTTGCATTGGAACTGCCTGAGCGTTGTGATACCCAGCCACAAGATAGCGATATCACTTGCTGCTATTGGGTGAGCGCGCAGGATATTTTGAACAGTGATTGCTTGCGTTCACCGCTTGTCGCCGAAAGCATACGCTGTTTTCTCGAAGGCACCCAATATCCACTTGATGTGTTATCCGCATTTGGGGAGCACTTTGGCTGATTCACGTTGTGTCACAACACGGCTGGCTCTAAGCGCTAACAGATACTTATCGTTTGCGGGTATGCCAATACCCATTTCGAGCAGAAATCATGATTAGAATATTCCCCCTGCTAACGCTGGCGTAACAAGGGTACAACATGGTAAAGTATGGGGCTTAATTTTTCCGCAGTGAGAGTATTCCATGTCAGATAACAGCCAAAAAAAAGTCATCGTCGGTATGTCCGGAGGTGTAGACTCATCCGTTTCAGCTTATTTGCTTCAACAGCAAGGGTATCAGGTTGTTGGTCTGTTCATGAAAAACTGGGAAGAGGATGATGACGAAGAGTATTGTTCCGCCGCGACCGATCTTGCTGATGCACAATCTGTTTGCGATAAATTAGGCATTGAACTTCATACCATTAATTTTGCAGCAGAATATTGGGATAATGTGTTTGAACACTTTTTGTCCGAGTACAAAGCAGGCCGTACGCCAAACCCTGATATTTTGTGTAACAAAGAGATCAAATTCAAAGCCTTCCTTGAATTTGCCGCAGAAGATCTCGGTGCCGACTATATCGCAACGGGCCATTATGTGCGCCGCCGCGATGTGAATGGTAAAAGCCAATTGCTTCGAGGCTTAGATAACAATAAAGACCAAAGCTATTTTCTCTATACCCTCAGCTATGCGCAAATTGCTAAAAGCCTATTCCCTGTTGGTGAATTAGAGAAACCAGAAGTCCGCCGTATTGCAGAAGAAGTCGGTTTAGTCACCGCAAAGAAAAAAGACTCTACGGGGATTTGCTTTATTGGTGAGCGTAAATTCCGTGATTTCCTTGGGCGCTATTTACCTGCACAACCAGGCCCTATTGTGACCGTTGATGGTGAAACCATTGGTCAACACGAAGGTTTGATGTACCACACGCTAGGCCAACGTAAAGGGCTGGGTATTGGCGGTATGAAAGAAGGCTCGGATGAACCTTGGTACGTTGTCGATAAAGACGTTGAAAATAATCGCCTAATTGTTGCACAAGGGCATGAACATCCTCGTCTGATGTCAACAGGTTTGATCGCCCAACAATTAGATTGGGTCGACAGAGAGCCTTTAACACAAACATTACGTTGTGCTGTCAAAACCCGCTATCGTCAAGCTGACATCCCCTGTACTGTCACGCCACTTAATGACGGGAAAGTTGAAGTTATTTTTGATTACCCTGTTGCAGCAGTGACTCCAGGTCAATCAGCCGTATTTTACCTTGATGAAGTGTGTCTAGGTGGCGGTATTATCGAATCTCGTATTCAGGAGTAGTTGTGGCTAAAAATTATCGCGATATTACACTTGCGCTCGCGGGCATCTGCCAAGCCAGTTACATGGTTCAAAAACTTGCACAAGAAGGTAGTTGTAACGACCATGATCTTGAAGTCATGGTCAATAGCTTAACCAACATGAATCCATCTTCCACCATCGATGTTTATGGGAATGACCCTGTCAACCTAAAAACAGGTCTTGGTGCGATGCTTGGCATGTTATCTGGCGGCAATAACGCAAGCGCATTATCCGCTGAAGTGACCCGCTATATGCTCAGTATTATCGTACTAGAACGCCGCCTCAATAAGAATCAACAAGCTATGGATAAGCTAGGGCAACGAATCGAACAGTTTGAGCGTCAAGCAAGCTATTTTGACCCTATGTCTGACGGTGTTTTTAACGCATTAGCGGGGATCTACGTGGATGTAATTAGTCCACTAGGCCCTCGGATTCAAGTGACTGGCTCCCCTGATATTTTAAAAAATTCACTGGTTCAAGCGAAAGTCAGAACACTTTTGCTCAGTGGTATCCGTAGTGCTGTGCTCTGGCAGCAAGTTGGGGGAAGTCGTCTGCAATTAATGTTTTCCCGAAGCCGTCTGAGTAATCAGGCGAAAGAAATTCTGTCTCACTTTTAAAATTTGGAGTTGCTACCAATGGAATTATCCTCACTGACCGCTGTATCCCCGATTGACGGCCGTTACGGTGATAAAGTCAGCGCACTACGCACTATTTTTAGTGAGTTTGGCTTACTGAAATTTCGCGTGCAAGTTGAAGTTCGCTGGCTACAAAAACTGGCGGCAACCGCTCAAATCAAAGAGGTTCCATCATTTGATGATGACGCAAACGCTTACCTAGATGCAATTGTTGCGAACTTCAGCGAAAAAGATGCTATGCGCATTAAAGAGATCGAGCGTACAACTAACCATGATGTGAAAGCCGTCGAGTACTTTCTAAAAGAAAAAGTGGCGCAAGTACCTGCATTACACGCTGTTTCTGAATTTATTCACTTTGCCTGTACTTCTGAAGACATTAACAACTTATCTCATGCGCTGATGCTAAAAACAGCGCGAGAAGAAGTGCTACTGCCACAATGGCGTCAAATTATTGACAAAGTTAAAGCAATGGCTCAGGAATATCGTCACCTACCTTTGCTGTCACGTACCCATGGTCAACCAGCAACACCGTCAACAATCGGTAAAGAGTTTGCGAACGTTGCTTACCGTATGGAGCGCCAATACCGTCAGTTAGAGCAAGTTGAGATCTTAGGTAAAATTAATGGTGCGGTTGGTAACTATAATGCGCATATCGCAGCTTACCCAGAAGTTAACTGGCACGAGTTTAGCGAAACATTTGTCACTTCTTTAGGTATTACTTGGAACCCATTCACCACGCAAATCGAGCCGCATGATTATATTGCCGAGTTGTTCGATTGTGTCGCACGCTTTAATACCATTGTGTTAGATTTTGACCGTGATATCTGGGGCTACATTGCACTGAATCACTTCAAACAAAAAACCATTGCTGGTGAAATTGGTTCTTCAACCATGCCACATAAGGTTAACCCTATTGATTTTGAGAACTCAGAGGGTAACTTAGGTTTAGCGAATGCAGTATTGGGCCATTTAGCGAGCAAACTGCCGGTTTCACGTTGGCAACGTGACCTGACTGACTCGACTGTATTGCGTAATCTGGGGGTTGGTCTTGGCTATTCGCTAATCGCTTATCAATCTACCCTAAAAGGTTTAAATAAATTAGAAGTTAATGAGCAACACCTGCTCGATGAATTAGACCAAAACTGGGAAGTACTTGCTGAGCCTATTCAGACCGTTATGCGCCGTTATGGCATTGAAAAACCTTATGAGAAGCTTAAAGAGCTTACTCGCGGTAAACGCGTCACGGCTGAAGGCATGCAGCAATTTATCGACGGACTTGCCCTTCCAGAAGAAGAAAAAACGCGCTTGAAAGGGATGACGCCAGCTAATTACATTGGTTACGCTGTCACTTTTATTGATGAGTTAAAATAATTTTCACCTTTTTAAGTCCTCTCTCTAAGCAAAAGTAGGCAGGAAATATCCCGCCTACTTTTACTGTTTCTGCCCATATCTTGGGTTTGTTTGCCTTTGGTTTACTTAATCACTTGTTGTAAAGCGCTTATCTTTTTACCATAGAGCTTCTAATGCTATTCTTGTTGCAATAATATCGAGCAATTCTCTCTTTTTAATGTGAGGTTTTAGATGCGTATTCTTATCGTTGAAGACAATGCTCTTCTTCGTCACCACCTAACGGTTCAACTCAAAGAGCTTGGTCATCAAGTCGATGCAGCCGAAGACGCTAAAGAAGCTGACTATTTTTTACGTGAAAGCTGTCCCGATATTGCGATGGTCGACCTAGGGTTACCTGATGAAGATGGTTTATCTATGATCAAGCGCTGGCGCAGTACACAAATCAACATTCCTGTACTGGTACTAACTGCACGTGAAAGTTGGCAAGAAAAGGTCCAAGCGCTCAATAGTGGTGCAGATGATTATGTTACTAAGCCTTTTCATCTTGAAGAGCTGGTTGCACGTATGCAAGCTCTGATGCGCAGAAATAGTGGCCTCGCCTCTCAGGTATTAGAATTAGATGGCTTCGTCATTGATTTATCAAGAAAAGAGTTCACGGTAAATGGTGAACCCGTTAAATTAACCGCTTTTGAATACACGATTATTGAAACTTTGCTACGTAACAATGGGAAAGTGGTTAGCAAAGATTCGTTGATGCGCCAGCTCTACCCTGATGCTGAGCTACGTGAAAGCCATACAATTGATGTGTTAATGGGCCGTTTACGTAAAAAAATACAGCAGTTTCATGCTAATGACGTGATAGTGACTGTCCGTGGGCAAGGCTATCGTTTTGATGTGAATGGCTAATATGCGGCTAAAGAAATTTAAATTTAAGCCTTTATCCCTGAGGGCACGCTTTTTGTGTGCGACCTCAGCGGTGATCCTCGCCCTAACGCTCTCCTATGGTATTGTCGCCATATTAGGCTATTTAATTAGTTTTGATAAAACGACCTATACCTTGTTACGTAGTCAAAGCAATCTTATTTATAGTTTAGTGCAGTGGCAAAATAACAAAATTGATATTCGCGTACCGCCTAATTTCACCTTAAATAATCCAACGTTAATCATAATATACAATGAAAACGGGCAGGTCCTATGGCGCCAACGGGAAATGCCTAACGTCGAAAACCTCATTCGCCGTGATTGGTTAAAAAAAGAAGGGTTGTATGAAATTGACACTGATATCGGTGAAACTCGCCTGTTGTTACAAAACAACCCTGAATTTAACAGTAAACTTGATGATATGAACCATAATGACGAACCGCTAACCCACTCAGTGTCCGTCAATCAATATGGTGCGACAGAAAATCTCCCACCGCTGACTATTGTGGTCGTTGATACATTGCCTCAGGACTTACAAAAAACGGGGTTAGTCTGGGAATGGTTTGGCTATGTACTGCTTGCTAATCTTATTTTAGTGATCCCTCTACTTTGGCTCGCCGCTTATTGGAGCTTGCGCCCCATTAAATCGCTCGTTTCACAAATTAGTAGCCTAGAAAAAGGTGAACGCGAGATGTTGGATGAAAATCCACCTTATGAGTTGCGTGGCTTGGTTCGAAACTTAAATAATTTGCTGACTAACGAGCGTAAGCGTTATAGCAAATATCGCACCACGCTTTCTGATTTAACCCATAGCCTAAAAACCCCTCTTGCCGTTTTACAGTCCACTTTGCGCTCACTAAGAACAGGTAAACAGATGACGATTGAGCAAGCAGAGCCTGTGATGCTTGAGCAAATTGGTCGTATTTCTCAACAAGTGGGTTATTACTTGCATCGGGCTTCTGCTCAAGGTGACAATAACCTTATGTTGCGCGAGATATCCTCAGTTCCCTCTTTGCTCGATAGTCTTGCTAGCGCCTTACATAAGGTTTATCAAAATAAAGGTGTCTCGATTACCGTTGATATTTCGCCTGAAGTGACTTGGCTAGGCCAACCGAATGACTTTATGGAAGTGATGGGCAACATAATGGAAAACGCCTGTAAGTACTGCCTTGAGTTTGTCGAAGTGACCGCCCGTGTTGGGGATGACCATTTGGTGATCACTGTCGATGATGATGGCCCCGGTGTACCCGAAAGCCAACGTAACCTTATTTTTGCGCGGGGGCAACGTGTTGATACCTTAAGGCCCGGTCAAGGCCTTGGCTTATCTATCGCCGTTGAAATTATTGACCAATATGATGGCGATATTACGATCAGTGACAGCCCGCTCGGTGGTGCACGAGTGGAAGTAACTTTTCGTCGGCAAGAAGTGAATCAAGATAATTAATCTGTGATCATCGCGCTTGTTTAACCCCTGCTATGGCGGCAAATTCAGGTATACTATCAATAGATATGTTAACGCAGGACAATAAGATGGATTATAAACTGAATCTTGACTGGCAGAGTTTTCTGGATAGTCATTGGCAGAAACGCCCTTTACTCATTAAAAATGGTTTTACACGTTTTATTGATCCTATCTCGCCTGATGAACTTGCGGGACTGGCGATGGAAGATGAGGTTGACAGTCGTTTAGTCAGCCATAAAGAAGGGTTATGGGAAGTTGCTCATGGTCCTTTTGAAAGTTATGACCACTTAGGCGAAGAGAATTGGTCTATCCTAGTACAAGCCGTTGACCATTGGCATCATCCCAGCGCGGCGTTGATGAAACCCTTTAGAGTCTTGTCTGACTGGCGAATGGATGACTTAATGATCTCCTACTCTGTTCCTGGCGGCGGTGTCGGCCCACATTTAGACCAATATGATGTTTTTATCATTCAAGGTGAAGGTCGTAGGCGTTGGCGCGTTGGTGAAAAAGTGCCGATGAAACAACACTGCCCTCACCCTGATCTTCTGCAAGTGCAACCATTCGATGCCATTATTGATGAAGAGATGGAGCCGGGGGATATTCTGTATATTCCACCTGGGTTCCCACATGAAGGTTACGCCATTGAGCCTTCTCTCAACTACTCTGTTGGCTTCCGTGCACCGAATACCCGTGAGCTTATTAGTAGCTTTGCGGATTATTTGATTTCCAATGATTTGGGGAGCTACCGCTATAGTGACCCTGACCTCTCATTCCGAGATAACCCAGCTGAAATCTTGCAGGGCGAACAAATCAAGTTACGTGAAATGATGGAGTCCATGCTCCACGACCCTGAGCTTTTCCGTAAATGGCTCGGTGAATTTATTTCACAATCACGCCATGAGCTAGACCTTGCACCGCCAGAGCCGCCTTATGAGCAAGATGAGGTGTACGATCTGCTTAAAACACAGCAAGAGACCTTGTATAAACTCAATGGCCTCAGGGCATTACGTGTCGGCGATCAATTCTTTGTTAATGGTGAATGCTTAGAAACGACTTGTTATGCTGCGGCAGATAGCCTATGCCGTTATGACGCGGTGAATACTCAGCAGCTTGGTGATGCAATTGATGACGTGAATTTCATTGCGTTAATGACTGCGCTCATCAATAGTGGTTATTGGTACTTTGATGACTAATCAATAATATCATTCTGCACCTTATGGTGAATTCATAAGGTGCAGACTCTTAGCCTACGCCTACGGTTTAATTGCGCGCACGTTCAGCCGTCAACTCAACAATACGCATTATCACGCTTACAGCCTGCTCCATACCCTCTTGGGTAATAAATTCATGCTTACTATGAAAGTTATAGCCACCCGTAAAAATATTCGGGCAAGGTAGGCCTCGGTATGACAGTTGAGCGCCATCGGTTCCACCACGAATCGGCTTCACGATAGGTTCAATACCGCAATCTCTCATGGCTTGGTGAGCTATTTCAATAACATGTGGATGTTTCATTACCTCTTTATGCATATTGTAATAGCTATCATCGATAGTCAGTTCAATGTAGCAGCTTGGGTGTAATCCCTGCCCTACTTTTTCTGCAATACGGATAATATTTTTCTTACGCTCTTCAAATTTTTGGCTATCAAAGTCACGAATAATATAGTTCATTTCTGTTTTTTCAACTGTCCCCTTCATGGAGTTCAGGTGATAAAAACCTTCGTAACCATCGGTATTTTCCGGTGTTTCTTCTCTCGGTAATTCAGCGTGAATACGGTTTGCCAGTGTTAACGCATTCACCATCACCCCTTTTGCCGTACCTGGGTGTACATTATTACCCACGATTTTTATCGCTACATTCGCGGCATTAAAGTTTTCATACTCGAGTTCACCGACCGCCCCCCCATCAACGGTATAAGCCCAGCGTGCGTCAAAGACATTTAAATCAATATATTGAGCACCACGCCCTATCTCTTCATCAGGAGTAAAGGCAAGACAAATTTTACCATGTGGCACATTATTGGCCTTTAAACGCACAAATGCGGTTATTATCTCTGCTATACCTGCTTTATCATCCGCACCAAGTAAGGTTTTACCATCTGTCATGATCAATGTTTTGCCGATCATCTCATGCAATACAGGAAACATCACTGGAGATAGCACCTCATCACCAATGCCTAAAGCGATATCACCACCTCGATAATTTTCTAAAATCTGGGGGGAAACATGTTTACCAGAGCAATCCGGGGAAGTGTCTAAATGTGAAATAAAACCAATAGTAGGAACATCCCAATCAACATTCGCAGATAAACAAGCGGTCACACACCCCTGTTCTGAAAGAGCGACATCTTCAAAACCGAGCTCTCTTAGTTCCTTGACCAGTGCACGAGCAAATTTTAGCTGGCCTGTGCTACTAGGTATTGTTTTAGCATTTAATTTTGATTGTGTATCAAAAGCAGTATATTCAAAAAACCGCTCTAAAAGTTTGTCCATACGTAATTCCCCCAAGTATCAATAAGATTATTATGAGAAAGAACGTATGAACAATTCTTGTTTTAAATCACCTTTGGGGCTAATGGTGGCTTATTTCCGATAAAATAATACTGATAAGATAAATCGAGTACCACTTATTGATAAGTTTTGTCGCCTTATCAATATTTAATAAAATTTATCTTGTTATGACTTATTGTTGATAAAGTTAGGCTTTATTTGCATTAGCTTCTACTTTCCATTGTGCCTTTTTGACATCAATAGCAACAGGTATTAAACGTATCTTCGCGAAGATATTCGCAATATTTTGTTGCTCTAAAAATGCACTATCACTCATACGAATAAAACCATAATTTGTGCGTTGTAACGCTTTTAACCATATTTTTTTATCGAGCCCCGTTGATGCAGACAAAATTGCAGCCGTTTCTTGCGGGTTGGCATTTGCCCACTCACTTTGCTGGCTCAATTGCGTAATAATCGCTTCAGCGTATTGTGGTTGTTTTTCAGCAAACTGCCGACTAGCAAGGAAAAACGTATAGTGAGAAGCTAAATTTTCCCCATTCACAATTTCACGTACAGGCAAGCTTGTTTCAACTTCTGCTAAAAAAGGGTCCCAAATTGCCCATGCATCGACAGCACCTTGTTCAAAAGCCACTCTGGCATCTGATGGTGGTAAATAAACTGGCGTTATTTCGTTATATTTCAATCCGGCCCGCTGTAAGGCAGCAACTAGCAAATAGTTAACATCGGAGCCTTTATTTAAGGCAACCCGCTTGCCTTTTAAATCACTTACGGATTGAATGGGCGAGTTTTTAGGTACGACAATCGCTTCTGATTGAGGGTTACTGGGGGAATGGCCTAAATATACAAAATCTGCTTGAGCCGCCTGAGCAAATATTGGTGGTGCATCCCCTGTTGCCGCAAGGTCAATACTGCCAATATTTAAGCCTTCTAGCATTTGAGGGCCTGCTGGAAACTCAATCCAGCGAACATTCACATTATATTCTTTAAATACCGGCTCTAGCGTTCCTCGATATTTAAGCAATGCTAAAATATTCGCTTTCTGATACCCAATATTAATTACTTTCGTTTCTGAATAAGCAAAACTGGTAAAGGTATACATAACCCACAATACCATCAATAAAATAAACTTTTTCACCAAGGCTCTCCTAACACGCTAAATAGTGTTGCATTGCCAACAATAATTATTGGCAAGAATCGAATAAAATAGTGAGGCTATTACCTTACACTGCCTGCTTTGGCCGCATATGGATACCGATCGTTTCACCAAGTGACCTAACGTGTTGCGGTGATAGCGCGGCCTCTTTATCCACTAACAGCGGCATCACTAATTCTGCAAATTGATGGGCTTCGTCTAAGTGTGGATACCCTGAAAAAATAAATTTGCTGATCCCAAGCGATTGGTACTCCCTGATACGTGCCGCAACTTGCTGAGGATCGCCCACTAAAGCTGTACCAGCCCCAGAACGCACCAAGCCAATCCCCGCCCATAAATTAGGGGCAATGAAAAGGTTATCTTTTGAACCGCTGTGCAATGATTGCATGCGTTTTTGGCCGGCGGAGTCCATCCGAGAAAAGACCGATTGCGCCTTGGCAATTGTTTCATCATCGATGTGTGAAATAAGGCGGTTGGCGGCATCAATGGCCTCTTGCTCCGTCTCTCGCACAATCACATGCAACCGAATACCAAATTCCACATAATTCCCTTTAGCTTGAGCATGTCTTTTCACCGCATTAATTTTCTCACTAACCTCCGCGAGTGGCTCTCCCCATGTTAAATAGGTATCAATCTGTTCAGCGGCAATCTCCATTGCTTCTGGTGATGACCCGCCAAAATAGAGAGGAGGCCCGTATGGTTGTGCCGGAGGAAATAGCAAACTGGCATCTTCGACCTGTATATGTTCACCCTGATAATCAACCGCTTCCCCTCTCATAAGGCGTCTGTATATATCAAGGAACTCTTTAGTTACTTTATATCTGTCACTGTGATTTAAAAAAATACCATCGCCTCTGTTTTCAACAGGATCACCACCTGTCACCACATTGATTAGCACACGACCGTCAGAGAGCCTATCCAATGTTGATGTCATTCGAGCCGCCAATGTCGGTGACTGTAAGCCGGGTCTCACCGCGACTAAAAAGCGTAATTTTTGAGTGACTGAGAGTAAGGATGCCGCCGTTATCCACGGATCCTCACAACTTTTTCCTGTCGGGATCAGGACACCATGAAAACCAAGGCTATCGGCTGCAATCGCAATCTGCTGTAAATATTGGAGTGTGACAGCCCGACCACCTTTTTGAGTTCCTAAATAACGCCCTTCCCCTTGCGTTGGTAAAAACCAAAACAATTGCAGTTTTTGTTGTATCGCCATCTTGAGATTCCTTATTTTCAGTGATCAAGCAAACTTTCGCTCAGTCAACGCATTGAGTACTTGTGATTCCAAATCAATTAAAAAGGCATTGGTTAAGCTTCTGGGGTAGTTTTCGTTGATATTAATATCCAGATGCAGCATCCCTTCCTTTAGCATCAATACTCGCTCCGAGGTCCATACTGCTTCATGAATATCATGCGTGACCAAAACCACCGTAAATTGATACTGGTGCCATAATTTGATCAGCAGTTGTTGCATTTCCATACGTGTTAAGGCGTCCAATGCCCCAAAAGGCTCGTCGAGTAGTAACAAACGAGGCTGATGGATTAATGCTCTCGCTAAAGCGACTCGTTGTTTTTGTCCTCCTGAAAGTTCTTCTGGCCATTCACCCGCCTTGTCTGACAGACCCACGGAGGCTAGCACCTTAAGTGCCTCATTGTGCGACGTTCTGTTTAACCCGAGCGCCACATTTTCAATCACCGTTTTCCAAGGTAAGAGCCGAGGCTCCTGAAACATGATGCGAATATCCCCATGAAAATTGGATAAAGGCTGTTTTGCCACGGTGATCTCCCCTGATGTTGGCGAATCTAAATTAGCCAACAAACGTAATAAGGTACTTTTTCCGCAACCACTGTGCCCCACGATGGTCACGAATTGCCCAGCGGGGATAGCAAAATTGAGTGACCGTAAGACGTTATTTCCCCTAAAGCCTTTTATCACGCCCTCTAATTGAATTGGGATCCCCGTATTGGCTGCAAAACATTGTGTTTTCGTTATCATGCTGTGACCTCTTTTTTATGCCATTTGGGATGCCATTGAAGTAGAACTCTTTCGAGTAAATAGGTGAGTGTATCGGCTGTTTTTCCTAATAAGGCGTAAATAATTAAGGTGAAAACCACGATATCCGTTCTTAAAAACTCGCGAGCGTTCATCGCTAAGTAGCCGATCCCCGCATTAGCCGAAATCGTCTCTGCAACAATTAATGTCAGCCACATCAAGCCCAATGAAAAACGTACCCCTACAAATATTGCAGGTAGTGCTCCCGGGAAAATAACATGGCGAAATAGGCTATAACCGTGTAAACCATAGCTTTTTGCCATTTCAATTAATTTATGGTCGAGATGTTTAATACCATGCAACGTATTCAAATAAATTGGGAAAAAGGTTCCTAGTGCGACAAGAAATATTTTTGCCGATTCATCAATACCAAACCAAAGGATCACCAAGGGAATTAATGCTAAATGAGGCACATTACGGATCATTTGAATGGAACTATCTAATAAGAGTTCACCTAATCGAGAAAGTCCTGTTATTAATCCCAATATTAATCCGATTGAGCTGCCAATAATAAATCCAATGCCCGCACGTAATGCACTAATTCCTAAGTTCTCCCAAAGTTCACCATTTTTTATAAGGTTCCACCCCGCACTAAAAACTTGTAGAGGTTCAGGTAATATTCGGCTCGAAAGCCAACCTGTACTGACTGAAAATTGCCAAACGATTAATAAACTCAGTGGCACTAACCAACTCAAAATAACAATACGTGAGTAGCCCATACTTAAAGCCTCATTTCATTGATTAATGGTAATTGAGTCTGATAGTTAATATGCTGAAAATAATTTTTATTTAACGTGTGATAAAAAGCCTGTAAATTACTATTTAGTCGCTCAATTATTTCTTGGGAAATAAGATATTGATGCGTATTTTCTGAATACTGAAAATGCTGGTCACTGGTATAGATGCCACTAATAATCTCTTCTGCTTTCAATGCGGTAAGTAATGGTTTAAAGGCATAATCTAATGCTAGCTGATGATGTTCACTCCCCCCTGTCATGATGGGTAATACTGTTTTATGTAATAAAGAGCGTTGAGGTAATAGGTCTATCACGGCTTTAAGTACGCCACTGTATGAGGATTGGTAAACCGGCGACGCAATAATAATACCGTCAGCTTCTTTGACTTGTTGGATAAATTTTTGAATTTGTGCATGTTGATATTTACCCTGTAACAGCACACTCGCATCAAATTCATTCACACTTATCCGTTGAATTATCAAATTAAACTGACTCAGCCATTGTTGAGCATAATCAAGCAATGCTGATGAACGCGACTTTAGCGCGGGGCTACCTGAAATGATTAAGACATTCATATTTATCTCGCATTAAGAACTAACCGTCCTTAATCTTTATCGAGTTACTCTGATAAACAGAAATAATTATTTGTTCTTAGTCAGAACATATTTATCATAAGCATATTTATTTATATCTAATAACAAATAATAAATTCCATAAAATAAATCGCCTAACCCTATTTTTGATAGCAGCATTCAACAAAATAAAACTATTCTTATACTTATTATTATCCAGTTATCAGGGGATTATTATTTTTTAGTCAACTGTTTAACTTTGCCTATTATTTATTTTAGCCATCGCTGAATTAAAGCTTATACTTCCCAATAGCATTATTTTTATTCCTCTATTATTATCTATGCAAAGCAAACCATCGCGACGGTATCTATTTCATTCAGCTTAAAATAAAGAGAATATCGATGACAAAAAAATTTTTAGTTTATGGTGTCAGTAAAGGGTTGGGAAAAGCATTAATTGAAGGTATTCCTACCGCACAAGATACTATTTATGGCGTTTCTCGCTCTATGCCTTCTTTCTCCAATAACAATTTTCATTGGATCCAAGCTGATTTATCGGAAACGAATTCTGTACAAACCGTAAAGAGCACCCTGCAAGATAGCCCGATTGATTGCCTAATTTATAATGTCGGCATTTGGGAAAAATATGCGTTCACCGACGATTATCGATTTGAATCAACGGATGATGTTGAACTGCTCACGATGATCCAAACCAATATCAGTGCCTGTATCTTGCACCTCAAGGCAATGTTGCCTAATTTACGACTTGGCCAAAATAGCAAAATCATCTTAATTGGCTCAACGTGGGGATTAGATAACCATAACGGTCATGAAGTGGCTTTTTCTGCCTCAAAGTATGCACTACGCGGTATTGTTCACTCGCTAAGGGAGACATTACGCCAAGATAAAATAGCTATTTCTGTGATTAATCTCGGTTATTTAGCAACGGAATACCCCCTATCAGTACCTGTCGATGACGTTATTTCACGCACTGAAGGTGCATTAATCCCCTTGCAAGACGTCCTTAATGCCGTCAAGTTTGTTTTAAGTACGAGTAACGCAACTTGTGTAAAAGAGATTACGATGCCTGCTATGTTAGATGAAAACGTCTAACATCACGCCATGCAAGAAAGTGATATGATGAAGGGGTTTTACCCCCCTTCATTAAATCGCGTGTTAAATCTTGCTTTCACTCGCCATCGTCAGTTCGGCAATAAGATGCTTCACATAATCAACCACGACCTCACTAGCCAAACCATAATGTTTTTCTTCAAATTCACTCTCAACCTGACTTGGCTCTAAATTTAGCTCGACAGTATGTGCACCATTTAGCCTTGCCTCATGCACAAAACCTGCCGCAGGATAGACGTGACCAGACGTGCCAATTGCGATAAAGAGTGTCGCATTCTCAATAGCCTGATAAATTTCATCCATACCTAATGGCATCTCACCAAACCAAACTATATGCGGCCTTAGCGGTTGAGGAAATTGGCAACAATGGCAGCGTTCATCTGTGGATAAATCCCCTTTCCACTCTAATACCTGATTTGACCAACTACACCGGACTTTTAATAACTCACCGTGCATATGAATAATACGCTTACTACCCGCACGCTCATGTAAATTGTCGATATTTTGAGTCACTAGCAGAAAATTATCCCCTAACAAATCTTCTAATTGCGCTAAAGCATAATGTGCAGGGTTTGGTTTAATATTCTCTTGTTGAAGTTGGCGGCGGCGTTCATTATAAAAACGCTGCACTAATTGTGGGTCACGAGCAAACCCTTCCGGTGTTGCCACATCTTCAACGCGATGTTCTTCCCATAAACCATCCGAAGAACGAAAAGTTTGAATGCCTGATTCAGCAGAAATACCCGCCCCAGTTAGTACGACGACTTTCACATTTTTCATATTGGTTATTCTATTTTCACTGTAAAAAAAACGATCGCGAGCCCGTTGACGACGTAACATTTTAATTTTTTTAAGTTTCTTTAGCCTATGACGAAATCGCAACATCAATAAATACCTTTTTCTTCCATGTTGTTATCGCCGCGAGTTTTATACCTTACTCGCAATGATCATAATCGTTACCCAAACCTAATTCGAATGTCAGTATAACGCAACAAATAACAAAAGGAATTGTGAGGCTAAATGTTTATCTATCACTTATCTTAAACGCCACTAAGCCATAATAATACGTTTTTCTCAGTGATTATATCTTCATAACCAAACTAAATATCGCAGTCTGAATTTAGACTCGCTAAAATAGACGAGTTTACTTTTAACACGATTAATTCATCACACAGTAAAAGGTTTATATGGAAAAATTGTTTGAAAAGACGCTGTATGCATCACGTTGGTTACTTGCCCCTATCTACTTTGGCCTATCACTGACTCTATTTGCATTAACGATTAAGTTCTTTCAAGAACTATGGCATGTGATCCCCAATATTTTCTCAATCCCTGAGGCAGATTTAATTCTGATACTATTATCATTAATTGATATGGCGTTAGTCGGTAGTTTACTCGTAATGGTGATGTTTTCAGGCTATGAGAACTTTGTTTCCCAGCTCAATATCCCTGAGAATAGCGAAAAATTGGGTTGGTTAGGTAAGATGGATGCAACCTCATTAAAAAATAAAGTAGCTGCTTCTATCGTAGCCATTTCATCAATCCATTTGTTAAAAGTTTTTATGAACTCACAGAATATCCCTGATAACAAATTAATGTGGTATGTCATTATCCATTTAACATTTGTTTTATCCGCATTTGTGATGGGTTACCTTGATCAATCTATTATGAAAAAAAGCAAATAACACATCTAAATCGGAGGGAAAGACTATTTTTCCCTCTTTTTATAAGTTGTACTCTTTCGCATTTAAATACCTGCATTGTTCCACAGCTTAGAAGAAAATACCTTGCCCCATAAATAAAACTAGGAATTACCATGAGTGAACATTTTGTTGGTCAATATGAAGCCGAAATTAAATTTAGATTGCCTGACCCAAACCGTTTTTTACAACGGATCATGGCTGATGGCGCTGAAGTCTTTACGGAAAATAATACGGAAAAAGATGACTTTTTTGATATGCCTGATGGTCAGCTTGCGCAGCAAGGAATAAGTCTGTCAGTCCGTGAAATGTCCCCTTCAGGCATTAAATTATGGATAGTCAAAGGCCCTGGTAGTTCAGAATGTAAAGCGATTAATATTGAAGATTGTGCTCACGTCAAAAATATGCTGACAACACTTGGCTATCAATGCTATTTCGCCACCAGCAAACAACGTAGCATCTATTTTCTTGGCGATGTACATATCACTATTGATTATTTAGAGGGTATTGGCTGGTTTGCTGAATTTGCCATAATGACAGACACGCTTTCACTGCTCCCTCAGCTCACACAGCAGTTGATGTCTCTCGCTCAACAATATGATTTCAATGACACATTGATAGAAACGCGCAGTTATAAGCAGATACAACTTGCGCGTCGCAATGGGGAACAATAAAACAAGCTGGGTAACGATAGGCTACCCAGTTAGTTATCATTGACCACTCAGGATACGAGCTGGGTCAAGTTTACTTGCTCGGCGTGCAGGATACCAACTTGCCAACAAACTTAATACCACCGTTGTCAGCAACACATACACCACATCTAATAGGTGCAATTGAGAAGGAAGGAAGTCGATAAAATAGACATCGCCAGACAAGATAGGATGCCCGATAACATACTCAAGTCCTTTGATTATGGTGGTTAAATTTAATGAAACAACCACGCCAAGTATTGCCCCTATTAAGGAGCCAACGAGTCCACTTAGCAAACCATACCACAAAAAAATCGCCCGAATTTGCCTGTCTTTAGCACCAAGTGTCCGCAATACAGCAATATCACTACTCTTATCTTTGACCGCCATGACCAACGTAGACACGATATTAAAACAAGCAACCCCTATCACGAGGATCATAGCCAAGTACATGATACTACGTACCATCTGAATATCGTTATACATATAGCCGTAGTCGCCAATCCAACTTTTCACAACCACATGATGCATGGTTTTCAGGCCCGCATCATAAACAACTTTATCCGCATTAAATGGATTATCGGCTTTTATTTCAAACCCTGTAATGCCATCACCATAGCCTAAATACGCTTGCGCATCGGCAATAGGGATCAGCGCTAATTGGTGATCTAATAGTCCACTTAAACGAAAAACACCTGAAACTTGAACACGGATCCGTTTAGGTTGTTGGATTTTTAAACTCGCATCTGTATTGGGGATCATGATGGTTACCCAATCCCCAACTTTAACATTCAGTGAGTCAGCAACACCTTGCCCTAAAATAATCGATTGTTTCCCTGCTTTAAAATCTTTCCACGCATCATCGAGTACAAATTTAGGCAATGCACTGACTTCTGACTCGGTTTTCGGCGAAACCCCCATAACCTGTATTGCTTTGAGATTAGCTCCGCGCTCTAGCAAGCCAGTAAACCCAACATACGGGCTCACTGCTTTGACCCCGGGAGTATTGCGGATCACATTCTCAGCATATTGCCAATCTTGATATGGGGCTTTCACCGCATAGATTTGCCCATGTGGCACCACCGATAAAACGCGATTTTCAAGTTCGCGCTCAAACCCATTCATGGCGCTCAAACCTATAATCAAGACGGCCACACCTAAAACAATACCAAGTGTTGAAACGATAGAAACCAGTGATACCATCCCTGTACGGCGGCGACCACGGCTAAACCGTAACGCTGTAAGTAAAGTCAGCGGTAATCCAGACATTACACTGCCCCCAGTGTGATATCTTGTTGAAGGTGCCCGTCACGCATCTCAAGTTGGCGCGATAAACGATGCGCTAGCTTCATATCATGAGTCACCACCAAGAATGCGGTGCCTTGGGTTTTATTTAACTCACCGAGTAACTCAAAAATCGCATCTGCATTACGTAAATCAAGGTTCCCTGTTGGCTCATCCGCAAGTACCAATGCAGGCTGATTAACTAATGCTCGAGCAATCGCCACACGCTGCCGCTCACCACCAGAAAGCTCGGATGGCCTATGCCCTGAACGGTGGGCTAAGCCAACCGCATCCAGCATTTTAGTCGCTCTATCAAAGGCTTCTGATTTATTCATACCACCAATCAGTAATGGCATAGCCACATTTTCTAATGCCGTGAAATCAGGTAATAAGTGGTGAAACTGATAAATAAACCCCAAATCTTTGTTACGGATGGCGGCACGCTGATCCGATGAGAGGCGGTTAATATGTTGCCCCCGAAAAATCACCTCGCCTTCAGACGGGGTGTCAAGGCCACCTAATAGGTGCAGTAAGGTACTTTTCCCGGAGCCTGAACTACCAACAATTGCCATCATTTCGCTTTCATTAATCGAAAAACAGACATCTTTTAATACTTGCGTCGACAATGCGCCTTCCTGATAGACCTTGCTTAAATGTTCACAGATAAGAAGTGGTTGTTTATTCATAACGTAACGCCTCAGCAGGTTGCACAGCCGCCGCACGCCAAGAAGGATAAAGCGTCGCAAGCAGCGAAATGAGCATTGCGGATACCGCAATAATTAAAATACCATAAAAATCAAGTACAATGGGTAAGTGGACCCCTTTTGGCAACATGCCAAATAGCGGCATCAAGAAATTCAATTGGCTGGAAATTAACATACCAAGCAGTGAGCCTATTAATGCGCCAATAATCCCCGCACCTGCCCCTTGGATCATAAAAATCGCCAAAATGCGCCCACGCTTTAAACCTAACGTTTTTAAAATGGCCACCTCAGCTTGCTTTTCCATAACTAATAAAGAGAGTGAAGTAATAATATTGAAAGCCGCGACAGCAATGATGAGGCTGAGCAACAGACCCATCATATTTTTTTCCATTTTGACCGCTTGAAAAAACTCACCTTTGCGTTCACGCCAATCGGTCCAAATCAGTCCGTCAGGTAAATTTTGTTGGCTCAACGTATCGACCTTTAACGGTTCATTCAGAAATAACCGCCAGCCTGTAATATGCCCTGCGGGATAGCGCATCATCCTAGCAGCATCATTTTGCGCAACAATCAGTTCGCTGGCATCGGCCTCACCATTGGTTTGGAACACCCCCGCCACCGTGAATAAACGTTGGCTAGGAATACGCCCCATTGGCGTAAGCTGACTGACTCCAGGGATAATCAAACGAACTTCATCGCCACGCTTTAAACCTAAATTTTCCGCCAGCTTATTCCCCAAGAAGACACGATATTGCCCCTCGACTAATTCTGAGCGCTGCCCGTCAATCAAGTTATCTAATAGTGGTGATCGTTCGTCAGAAGTGATGCCAAGCATCATGCCTACCCCGACATTCGAGCGGCTTTGCAAAACAACATCCGACTGCACAAGCGGTGCAATATGAGAAACACCTTGCAGGCCCTGTAGATCTGCAATGGGGTATTTTTGTGGGTCAATATGCCCCGTTGCCGACGTTAAAACGGCCTGCGGCATATAAGAGAGTATGCTATCTTGTAACGATCGTTCGAATCCATTCATGACGGAGGTCACGGTGATCAATGCCGCAACCCCTAGCGTGATACCAATGGCTGATAAACTGGATACAAAACGGCCGAATTTGTCGACAGCTCGTCCGCGCATGTAACGCAGACCTATAAATGTTGAGACAGATTGAGACATGAAATCTGTAACGCCCCTGTTGCCAAAGCGAAGTGTTCAGCGATAATAAAGGGTACGAATGATGAATGGAACCACCCGGCCCCGGTTTTGTGGATTTTTTTCTTATTGGCACGGCCTGTTTGTCTTACTTTCAGACAATTGTACGGGGTAAAACAGGTCGTTTAGCCATTATGCTTTGAGAAACCGAATATTTTTATGTCTTCAAAATTTCGTTATGAACTTCCTACACGCGGTGGTGATGTCCGTCATCTTGGATGCTTGATTGGGGCCGCGGGTGCACTTGAATGTGCAGAGATGATAGAGCGTCATCAAGGGCCTGTGGTCATTATCACAAGAGACATGCAAAACACCTTGCGTCTCCGAGATGAAATTCAACAGTTTACGCAGCTGCCAATTGAAACATTGTCCGACTGGGAAACCTTGCCTTACGATAACTTTTCACCACATCAAGAAATTATCTCACACCGTTTATCAACACTGTATCGCTTACCTACTATGCAAAAAGGGGTTTTGATCCTTCCGGTCAACACCTTAATGCAGAAGGTTTGCCCATCTGAATTTCTGGCTAGCCATGCACTCGTGATGGCTAAAGGTGACAAACTTTCGCGCGATAACTTGCGCGACGAGCTAGATAAGGCAGGCTATCGCCATGTTGAACAAGTTTTGGAACACGGGGAATACGCTACACGTGGCGCATTATTAGACCTGTACCCAATGGGGAGCGCACTCCCTTACCGAATTGATTTCTTTGATGACGAAATTGATAGTCTGCGTACCTTTGATGTCGATAGCCAAAGAACGCTTGAAGAAGTTGAGAGCATCAACCTGTTGCCTGCACACGAGTTTCCAACAGACAAAGATGCCATCGAACGCTTCCGTAGCCAGTGGCGTGAACGATTCGAAGTCAGGCGCGACCCTGAACATATCTATCAACAAGTCAGCAAAAAAACACTTCCCACAGGGATTGAATACTGGCAACCGCTCTTTTTTAGTCAACCTTTGCCATCGCTATTTGGCTATCTACCAACAAATACGTTGTTTATCTCACAGCATTATCAAGAAGCTGCCGAACGTTTCCAAAGTGATACCCAACAACGTTTCGAAAGCCGCGGTGTTGACCCGATGCGCCCCTTGTTGCCACCGACAGATTTATGGCTGACCGTCGAGCAACTCAATCAGGCATTAAAAAAATGGCCGCGAGTACAGCTATCTGTTGAAAAATTAGCCGATAAGGCAGCTAACACTAATTTAGATTACCTACCGTTGCCAGATATCGGTACACAAGGGCAAAGTAAACAGCCGCTTGAAAAATTGCGTCAATTTGTTGAACATTTTGATGGCACCGTCATTTTCTCTGTTGAAAGTGAAGGCCGGCGCGAGACAGTCACTGAATTATTGGGAAGGATCAAAATTCGCCCTGAGACTATTAGTCACTACTCCAGCCCAGTAAGCAACCGTTTTGCCATCATGATCGGGGCTGCTGAACACGGTTTTATTCAATCAGTACAACACCGTGCGTTGATATGTGAAAGTGATTTATTAGGGGAACGTGTTGTTCGTCGCCGCACAGATAACCGCCGAACCATCAATACTGATACGCTGATCCGTAACTTAGCCGAACTACGTCCTGGGCAGCCAGTTGTTCATATTGAGCACGGAGTGGGTCGTTACCAAGGGTTAACAACACTTGAAGCAGGTGGAATTAAAGCGGAATATTTGATTTTGACCTATGCGGGTAACGACAAGCTATATGTTCCTGTCTCATCCTTGCATCTTATTAGCCGTTACTCCGGTGGTGCAGATGAAAATGCCCCGCTACACCGCCTTGGTAGCGATAGTTGGGGGAAAGCGCGACATAAAGCCGCAGAAAAAGTCCGTGATGTCGCGGCTGAACTACTTGATATCTATGCTCAGCGAGCCGCCAAACCCGGCTTTGCCTTCAAACATGACAAAGAGCAGTACCAAGAGTTTTGTCAAGGCTTCCCTTTTGAAACGACCCCCGATCAAGAGCAGGCAATTAATGCCGTGCTTAGCGATATGTGTCAACCTATCGCAATGGATCGCCTTGTGTGCGGTGATGTCGGTTTCGGTAAAACCGAAGTCGCTATGAGAGCAGCTTTCTTAGCCATCAATAATAATAAACAGGTTGCGGTGCTTGTGCCTACCACTTTGCTGGCTCAACAACATTTCGATAATTTCCGTGACCGTTTCGCAAATTGGCCGGTAAGAATTGAAATGCTCTCTCGTTTCAAAACCGCCAAAGAGCAGCAACAGATACTCGAAGAAACCGCTCAAGGGAAAGTCGATATTTTGATTGGTACCCACAAGTTACTGCAAAGTGACTTAGTGTGGCATGACTTAGGGTTGCTCGTGGTCGATGAAGAGCACCGTTTTGGTGTTCGTCATAAAGAGCGTATTAAGGCTATGCGTGCGGATGTGGATATTTTAACGCTCACCGCAACCCCTATCCCTCGTACACTCAATATGGCCATGAGTGGCATGCGGGATCTGTCGATTATCGCAACGCCTCCTGCTCGCCGTTTAGCCGTGAAAACCTTTGTACGCCAATATGATGACCTTGTGGTTCGTGAAGCCATTTTGCGTGAAACATTACGTGGAGGCCAAGTTTATTATCTCTACAACGATGTTGAAAATATTGAAAAAGCCAAAAAACGTCTGGAAGAATTAGTACCAGAAGCGCGCTTTGTGGTCGGTCATGGGCAAATGCGTGAGCGCGAACTGGAGCGTGTGATGACCGATTTCCACCATCAACGCTTCAATGTCCTGATTTGTACGACCATCATTGAAACGGGTATCGATATTCCAACAGCGAATACCATCATTATTGAACGTGCAGACCATTTTGGCTTAGCGCAGCTACACCAGCTACGAGGTCGTGTAGGCCGCTCTCATCATCAAGCCTATGCCTATTTATTAACGCCACATCCAAAAGCGATGACTGCTGACGCACATAAACGTTTAGAAGCTATCTCTTCCCTTGAAGATCTTGGTGCGGGATTTGCCCTTGCCACTCATGATTTGGAAATTCGGGGTGCAGGAGAATTGCTCGGTGAAGATCAAAGCGGGCAGATGACGACGATCGGGTTTACGCTGTATATGGAGTTACTGGAAAGCGCGGTAGAGGCATTAAAAGATGGGCGTGAGCCTTCATTAGAGGACTTAGTTAATCAGCAAACAGAAGTTGAACTGCGCATGCCCGTGCTGCTTCCCGACGATTACATTCATGATGTTAATATTCGTTTATCGTTCTATAAGCGTATCGCCAGTGCTCATAATGAAGATGAGTTAAATGATCTTCGTACTGAGCTGGTTGACCGTTTTGGCACATTACCCGATGCTGGACGTTTCTTACTTGCCAGCGCCGCTATCAGGCTCGAAGCGGAAAAATTAGGTATCAAGCGAATTGAAGCTCATGAGCAAGGTGGATTTATTGAATTTGGTGAAAAACATAAAGTCTCGCCAAACTTCTTAATCAGTCTATTACAAAATCAACCGAAAACCTTCCGCCTCGATGGTCCTGTAAGGTTGAAATTTGTGCATGACCTCAGCGAGCGCGTGACACGCATTGAGTTTATCAAACAGTTGTTGCGTGACTGTGCGGATAACTTACTAGAAGCATAATTTATGATGCGTTAGAACAAATGAAAAGCCCCAGCCACATAATGATGTTACTGGGGCTTTTCCGCTCATTTTTATTCAAAATAAGCGTAGGTGTTTTTTCCCGCATAAATCTCTACGGCATTATTCATATTCAGCGAGTTTCGGCTAGCTTCATCAAGTTTGACGCAATAAAACGGCACTAATGCATCAGTCTGGTTACGTGCCGCTTTACAAAGTTGACTACTAGAGGTACTTAAATCTAATCGCCCATTTTCATCAAGGGGGATAAATAGGCCTGGATCATAAACGGTGCGTACTTTGCCTAGGGTATTACCAATACGGTATACCACATCATAACCCACAATAATTTGTTCTACTTTTTCTGTTACTATGCATTTACGATTGTCACGTTCAAGTAGTGATGATAAGGAGTCCTTTTGGAGTGCCTCAATCATAAATACCATCTTACATTCACTTTGAGCTGGGTGATAGCGCGATAGATATTCCTGATTAAATCCATCAAATATCCCCATAACTGAACAATTCTCCTGTTCAATCAGCCGATGCGATTTTATTGGCTCTATCGAAATTACCGTCGCCAACCGACTTTCATCCTTGGAGAAACGCAGCGAAGTTATTGATACAATAATAATAAGGCAAATAACTATTGCTGCTAATAACACCTTATATGTTAGCTTCATAGGCTGCCCTTATTAATGACAATGTTAGTGAATAGTCCCATTGTAACTTTTCGCTTTAATAATTCGATAGTTACTGGCAAAACAATCAAAAGATTTAGAGTTTTCTTAATCAAGAACAAGTCAATAAAAATTTAACTTACTCCTGTTGGTTGTTAAGTCAATAAATTAAATTTTAATCTATTTTCACATATTGATTACGATCAATTTTTGGTAATTATAATTATAAAAAAGTCTTTTTTACACTTATTTTAAGTAATAACACGAAGATATCTTTTTATTAATTTCTATCAATTTCCCCCTTTATTTTTTTATTTCTCATTCAATGAATGCAAACGACCTTTTTAATTTTCATCAGAGAACACGACTAGCATTTTTTATATTACCTTTTCTTACCTACAGCTTTAACATGATTTCACCCCATTTCTATTTAACTAACGGTAACGCCCATTGAGAGCGGTTTTAGGTGACACTATGAGGTTGATACTCACATGACTCAACGGATACTTTTATAACTTTATATAAAACAAAAATTCCACATAATAGAAGGTAGCAACTGCCAATAATAAGTATATTAGCTTATAAGCTAATCCAGAATTTAATTAAAATGGCATATTTAAATTAATGCCGCTTCATATCAGGCATCTTTATAGTGTACCTCCTATAATGTATTTAATCGTTGGGGTTCGCTCAAAATAGTTTACTCATAAATAATCAATCAATTGATTAAAGTTTATATTTAAAAATACTTATAAAAAAATCCCCGTTTAATGAAAAACGAGGATTTTTCCTATTTATTGCGACTGACTAAAACGTTAGTGAAGTTTTAATTTCGGACGAATAATGCGGTTAATACTTCCGACTAACATCATTAACCCTGTTTTCACATAGCCATGAAGCGCAATTTGGTGCATTCGATACAATGAGATATACACAAAACGTGCAATACGCCCTTCCACCATCATATCCCCACGCATCAAGTTACCCATTAAGCTACCCACGGTACTAAAACGCGATAAAGAGACTAAAGAGCCATGGTCTTTATAGATATAATCTTTTAGTGGCTTATCTTTTATCATCGCCAAAATATTATCATAACAGCGGCTCGCCATTTGGTGTGCAGATTGCGCTCTAGGTGGCACAAAACCACCGTCAGGCTTAGCGCATGAGGCACAGTCACCAATCGCAAAAATGGTATCATCGCGGGTTGTCTGTAATGTCGACTTAACGACCAACTGATTGATACGATTCGTTTCTAACCTCGCAATCTCTTTCATAAAATCAGGTGCCTTGATACCGGCTGCCCATACCATTAAGTCAGCACGAATTTTCTCACCCTCTTTTGTATTCAAGCCATCGTCATCAGCGCTGGTCACCATCGTTTTAGTTAGCACTTTTACGCCTAACTTATTTAACTCTTGATGTGCTGCCGCAGAAATACGTGGTGGTAATGCAGGCAGAATACGTTCACCGGCTTCGACTAATGTCACATTTAACGCGTCAGTATCTAATCCTTTAAATCCATAACTGGTTAGCTGCTCTACCGCGTTATACAACTCAGCCGACAACTCAACACCTGTAGCTCCAGCTCCAACAATCGCAATATTCACTTTCTCTTCTGCATTGTCGCGAACAGAATAACGTAAAAATAGATTAAGCATTTCATCGTGGAATCGATGGGCTTGTTGCGGATTATCTAAGAAAATACAATGCTCTTTAACACCCGGCGTACCAAAATCATTTGAAGTACTACCTAGTGCCATGACTAAAATGTCATAATCAATTTCACGCTCAGGAACCAATAACTCCGCGTTTTTATCCCGTAATTCACCCAAAATGATCTTTTTATTGTCACGATCGATTTGTGTCAAAGAGCCTAATTGGAAGTTAAATGCGTTGTGACGAGCATGGGCAAGATAGCTCAAGGCATCCACACCATCATCTAAAGAGCCTGTTGCTACTTCATGTAACAGAGGTTTCCATAAATGACTTGGATTACGATCCACTAAAGTGATTTCTGCACGTTTTTTACGCCCTAATTTACGACCTAGTCGTGTTGCTAGCTCTAAGCCACCAGCACCACCACCGACAATCACAATTTTTGGTTGAGAAAAGGCCATATTTCCCTCATTGCAAAATAAATTAATGTTATTTAAGCCTTATTCGAAATAAAAAAACTTAAATAACATTAATCGCCACTTATAAGACCAAAAGTTTGTTGAGGATAACACGCTTGGTCATTTGGTCATACCAAATATTGATGTATATCAAATTAATTGATTAATATGACAGCGATCACAAAAAAGTGTGATTCATTAGCAAAATGAAACGAGTCAGCTTGCATAGATTGATATTAATCAATATTTGAGCCAATTTCCAATCTATTTGATAATGAGAATCAGTTATTATTGGTAGTCAATATATGTGGACTTAAGGGGGCCATGACAGCTTATTGTTCACTAAGGGCTTACAAAAAAAGCGGGATAGTGTAAATTTTGTAGAGAAAACAACCCATATTAGAGATCATCATTTGGCTATTTTTGGCTAGTTTCTCTGATAAATCTCTCGGTTTTTATCATTTCGGCGGTAAACGGCATCGTTCTTGTTGAAAGGCATAATTAATGAAATTTATTTTATATCAAATCATTACTAGCATTGTATCGAGCATTATTTGTATCTATCATCTTGTTACACTCTATCTTGTCTTTTCCTCTTTGCCTTTTGAGCTGTCCAGTGGTTATTTTTTAATAACTAAAATAACGATAATATTTCTTTCATTATACGTGATCGTTATTAATGAAGTGGCGAGACGGAACAAACGCTGGGAGTTTTGTGTTAATTTATTTAAATATAAAAAACAAAATAATATTCAACGAATTGATTTATTTATTCTTTTTTCATTTTCACTTGTCATCACCTACATCGTTACTCTACTGTTTAGTTTGCTACTCATCTTACTCATTCGCCTAAATCCAACCTTCTTGGAAAACCTCAATATTTGGATGTTACATATGACGATCACCGTCATTAAATATGCAACTTTATTGCTATGTTTAATCCCTTTATATAAAGCATTTATCGCCTATAAAAAGCAAAAAAACGATAAGTGAGACATTGTAGCGAAGAGATATCACTTTACCTCTTCGCACTTAAAAGCACGCTATGTCATCCCCATTAACTTTTTATACTGCTTGATCACTTAAATAAATCAATAACACAACTAAATTAAGTGACACTTTCTATTTACCAACGATTAATATTTCCCCAATCCGCTATAAATACCACTAACAAAACGGCTTTCATGATAACTTTTCAAACTTAAAATTCTCCTAAAGTGATAACTGCAACGCTTGATTCAGAATATTTACCTTTAGTTAGGTCATATAATAAAACTTAATAATAACTAAGCATTCTGATATAAGTGAAAAAAATGTCTGAGAACACAAGCAATCCTATTGATTTACTTATCAATAACCCGCAACCCTATGCGCCAGAAAGTATTGATGATGCGTTATTTTCAGCCGCAATGAAACAAGCTGATACCTGGCATTTAAACCGTAATGTTAATTATGCAAAGTTATGGGAAACAGAAGCCAACCCTCTGATCCCTATTAATTTGTTTAAAACCATGGATTTGGCGACAAATACCCAGCTTGATGGTATATGGTTAAATAGTTCAGGTACTGGGCAACATGGGAAAACACGCGTTTTCTTTGACAATCTCAGTTTAAAACGTATTGAAACGGCTATGGTGCAAATTTTTTTGCATAATCATTTGATTTCAACCACACCTTCTCGCTTTTTAATGTTATCTCCTGATCCCGCCACAGGTGAGCATGCAGGTTATGCCACTGCCTTTTTAAAGTTCACCCAATGTGCCCCAATACAAGAGCTTGTTTTTACTGTGTCAGAGCAAGGTCAATTTGATAGTGAGTTAGCGTGGTCTACACTCAAACGCTGGGCTAATGATCCTGCCCCTATCTATATTTTAGGCTTAACACTGTTTTTTGAATTTTTATGCCTAAAACGCCCTGAACCATTTACCTTGAAATCACCGATAAAAGGCTTAACCGGCGGTGGTTGGAAAGGGATGACAAAACAACTTGAACGCCCTGAGATTATTCAAGGTTTGCAACAAGTTTTACAAGCGCCTAGCGTCGATATTCGCGATATTTATGGTATGACTGAACATCCTCTTCACTACATTAGTTGTCCTGAAGGTCATTTTCATCTCCCTGCTTATTCACGTTTTTCAATCATGGCTGAAGATGGGAGCCATGCACCAGAAAATAAAAATGGACTCATTGTACTTGAAAGCCCTCTGTTTGCCTCAATACCTTCACATCGCTTATTAACGCAAGATCTGGGTTGTTGGGGCAATAATTGTGCCTGTGGTCAACCGCTACCCTTCCTGCGCTATCTAGGACGAGCATCTACCCCAGAGGGCACCTGTGCGGCACAAGTAAAATGAAAAACTCACTACAAACGCGTGTAAATAAAATCAAACTGTGCCTAACAACTTTGCGTGAAGCTAATTGGTCGTTTTCGGAAGATGAAAATACGCAACAATTTTGTTTATCGCGTTTGGAGCGTCTGACTGAAAATCAGTTATTGGAACAAAAGATCCATCGTGAATTAGGTGGAAAATATTGGCATGCACCGAAGCGTTTGCTGATTATTGTTTCTGAAAAAGATCCATTAGGTACACTAGAAGCGCTATGTGCCGCTTACCTTATTGGCAGTAAAATTCGCCTGAAAGCCCGCATATCAATCAATTATTTGCAACAGGTTAAACGCATTCTGTCACTTGATGATGAGGAGTGTGAAATCATTGATTGGCAAAGTCATTTACAAAATGATCAGCAGATACTCTCTGGCGTCGATACGGTCTTACTCGCAGGGGGCGAGGCATTAATCCAACACTATCGCCAAATCACACCGCCACATATCAAATTGGTCGAACTAGGGCCAAAAATCAGTGGCATGGCAATCATTGGCAAGCAACTTCCTGCAATTGAATTGATTTTGTACGATATCGCCCTTTTTCACCAACAAGTCTGTAGCTCACCTCGATTCATTTTGTTGGATAACCCCTTAGCGGCAGAAGCGCTTTATCATCAACTGATAACCACACTTGATCACCTTCCCATTTTGTCTGACAACCTACGTTTACAAGGCATATCGCAATTTCGCGAGCATCGGTTCACTTATTCGCTATCCGCTCCCGATAAGCCGAGTGTTTACAGTGAAAAAACAGGCTGGGGAGTCACTTATCAAACAGAGTTTGCCCCTCAAGCATGGTTAACTCAGGGCTTTCAACTCGTCGTTGCTCCTATCGAAGATAGCCTAAAACAAGCGCAAACACTTTGGCCTGGGCGCCTACAGACCCTTGGTTATTTTGGCGATTTAGATTCTTTGTCATTACAACAATACAGTTTTACCCGTTATTGCCCAATTGGTCGCATGCACCAGCGCCCTATTCATGCGCCGCATGATGGCTTTTTCATGCTATCTGCCCTCGTTAACTTTATCAGTAAGGAAGAAAATGGCGATAAATAACCGCAACCTATTAATTACTGGTGGAACTGGGTTTATTGGCTCTCATTTGCTGCATAAGCTTGCTGAACAAGGTCATAATTTAACTGTATTATCTCGAAATCCACAAAATCGTGTGATTCCCTATCGCCCCAAATTACCTGAAAAGGTGAACGTGGTGATTGGTGATATTTTGCAACCTCAAAGCTTAAAACAAGCATTGGCAGGGCAAGATGCCGTGATCCACCTTGCTGCGGATTACCGTGTCGGTTTAGCGCCAACCCGCCAAGCACGGCAGCATATGTATCAAACTAATGTCATCGGCACCTCAAACCTGTTAGCAGCAGCTCAAGATGCTGATATTTCAAAAATCGTTTATATGAGCTCAACCGCTGCTTTAGGCGAAACCCAAGGCGCATTACTTGATGAATCTCACCGGCACAATGGCATCTTTCGTAGTTATTACGAAGAAACAAAACATATTGCACACGAATTGGTTGTAAAACAGCAATGCCAAGGCGCTCCTATCAATATTGCCATCAGCGGTGGGGTATTTGGTTTAGGTGATAACAGCGTATTAGCCCAGACCGTAAACGCCTTTTTACTTGGAAAAATCCCTTTTCATATCGCAACGACAAGCACATTTCAACTTTGTCATGTGTCACATGTTTGTGATGGACTCATCACACTACTATCACCGGAAATTGTTCGCCAAAACTATATCTTGGCTGGCGAGACTTTCTCTATGCCCGAACTTTTTCAGATGCTAAGCCATTTTTGTGGCAGACCTTCTTTACCTGCCAAAAAGGCTTCTTCACTGAAAATACCTGCTTGGTTAATGGATAAACTCGCCAGCCTTGGGCTGACAATGCCGTTATCTTGCGAAGCGCTTCATATAATGGATGGCAGCTCCTACACTTATTCTTCCTATAAGGCCCAACAACAATTAGGTTGGAGTGCAGGCTATCCAAAAGAAGAGTTTATCGAATACGTATCACACCTCGCGACTCAATTGTCATCTGCTAAAAAGGATGTAGCATGAAAACCAAACATCTCTCATGCCAATGGGGGCACGTCACTCTATCCCTCGAATCAGCACAATTACTTTCCGTTAAAGGGAATAGCGATAATGCAGTTTTTTTTGGTCAAGGTTATGGCACCGCTAAACTACGTTTATGGCAACTCGATTTATCCCGCCGTGTCGCCAGTGGTCGCTTATCTGAAATTATGGGAAATGGGGCCTTACGTACCGATGTTTTTCAGCGACGATTAGGATTAGTGGAGCTGGCTGAGCGTGCGACAAACATTGATTGTGCCGCACCAACTCACTCTTGGCAGGCTATGCAATATCAACATATTCAAGCTTATACTGCCGGTATCAACCAAGCACTTAGTGAAATGAAAGTCTTACCCATCGAGTGCTTATTACTGCACTATCGTCCTGAAATTTTTTCAATCTCAGACAGTTATTTATTAGGACAACTGAAATATTTTATTAATTCCGCGTGGCAATATGAACTATTCCACACGCGCATAGCAAATCGATTGACGCCAAAACAGCATCAACAGTTATTGGCAACCTTTAGCCATGAAGGCCATCAAATTCCCCCACTACCACTAAATGAAAATGGGGATTGGCACCAAGAAGTGGTTAAGGCACTCAAAGATGGATTAAAAGGATTGCAGTATTTAGGGCTAGCTTCACCCGATACGGGCTCGAATGTCATTGCCATCAGTGGGTCATTAACCCAATCAGGAAAACCGCTATTGGCTACCGACCCTCATATGGGGCATGTGAATCCTAATTTTAATCTACTTTGCCGCCTTGAAAGTGATGAAGGACTCAATGTCGTCGGCTCTCATTTTCCAGGCTCTCCTGGCATTATCGTCGGTCGTAATAACCATGCTGCATGGGGAATGGTTGGTATCATGGCGGATAACCAAGACTTATTTTGGGGTAAGCTCGACCTTGAAAATGAGCAGGTTGAAACGGCATCAGGGAATCTGCCTTTAACTAAAAATATCCATGAAATCAAACTGAAAAATGGTAAATCACACAGTTTCACAACTTATAGCTTTGCTCAAGGGCGGTTAGTGTCAGAAAAAAATGGCTACGGTATGTTTTTACGTTGGCCTGCACTAGATGACCCAAGTGGTGACATTACCTTTTATCAGCTCGCCAAATGCCAAGATTGGCCTTCATTTAGAGATGCCCTTAAGCATGTAAAAAACTCACCAATGATGGTTGGCTATGCTGATATTCATGGGGATATTGGTCTGCAAACCATGGGATATATTCCAAAGCGTCATCAACAAATCGGTAGCTTGGTACTAAACCTAACAGAGCCACAGCACCAGTGGTTGGGTTATGTGCCTTTTGATGAATTACCTTGCGAACATAATCCTGAACGAGGCTATACTCTTTATGCCAATCAATATAGTGAGTCACTGTTTACGGGAAAAGTGGCTTTATCTAATCGCTGGCATCCCCCTAGCCGTTCACGGCGTATCGAGGCGTTGATCCAACACACCGACCAACACACCACCGAAACATTGACCGCTATTCAGGATGATAAAACAGATTATTTTGCCCAGCAGGCAAAACATTTTTTATTACCTTTCGTCCCTGAAGACAAGATGTTATCGCAGTGGGATGGTAACACAGAGAATATCCAAGCTTCGCGCTTACTTGATGTATGGTTCCAACATTTAACCGATAAATTACTTGGCAAAGTACTCAAACGAGGTTCCAGAACGCTATATACCGATTTTTGGCCAAGTTGCCGCTGGAGCATTCTCAATATCCTGCAACACCATATTGAGGATTGGCAGCATGAAGCCGATGCTTTGCCTGATCTTATCCGTGAATGTTATGCCACTGCGTTAGTCGCTAGCCAAAAAATGGCCCACCCCCAAGTTGAGTTTCAACACAGCATCAAAAAACCAATATGGCTCAATAAGCTGTTAACAGGTCGTTTTCCTTATCAAGGCGGTAATCGCGAAACAGTCCATGCCACACGACAAAATGCCGATTTTCTGACGCAATCCCAAGCGGGTAAAAATAAGTCTATTAAGACTAAACCCTATACCTTTGGTCCTGGATTCAAACTAATCTCAAATTTAGCAAATCGAGGGGAATGTGTGTATTTAATCAATACACCGGCAAAAGGCTCCCCATTTTTTTGGCAACTAAGGAAAACACTTAACGATTGGCAAGCAGGTAAAAGAAAAACGACAAGACTGGCAAATAAGCAAAATAATAATGAGTGAGGATTTAGATCAATGGCAATCTTGAAGCAATGGCAGCAAACTAGTCATCCTGCTCGCCTTTGGCACCCGATTTCTAATTCACGTATTCAATGTGAATTATGCCCTCGAGCCTGTAAAATTAACCTAGGTCGAGTCGGGACTTGTAAAGTCCGTCGCAATGAAAATGGTCGCCTAGTGACGCTTAACTACGGCAAATCCGTTCCTATGACACAAGAGTCCATTGAAACCGAAGCCGTTTATCATTACGCTCCCGGTGAACGCATTCTTTCTTTAGGCAATATTGGTTGTATGCTGCGTTGTGACTTTTGCCAAAACTGGACAACGAGTCAAGCCCGCTATGTTCAAGACAGCCATGTGGCATATTATCGCCCTGAAGATGTGGTGAATTATGCCTTAAAACACAATATTCGTGTTCTTTCTTGGACTTATAACGATCCGGTTGTTTGGCACGAGTTTGTCATGGATACCGCGAAACTGGCACGTGAAAAAGGCTTAAAAAATCTCTATAAAAGCGCATTTTATATCAGTGAAAAAGGGATTGATGAATTACTCACCGTCATGGATATTTTTAGTATTTCATTAAAATCAATGCAGGATAGCTTTTATCGCAAACACACCGGTGGTCGCCTTCAACCTATCCTTGATGGGATCAAACAAGTTTATGATGCTCGAAAATCAGGTAATTACCCACATTTAGAAATCTCCAATCTGTGTGTGACAGGCCGCAATGACACATTAGAAGAGGCTAAAAAAGTCTCTGATTGGATGCTAACCCATCTTGATGCTGAAATCCCGCTACACTATGTACGTTTTCATCCCGACTACCAATATACCCATGTCGAGCGCACCGCTATCCCACTCCTTGAACAAGCACGTTTGCAAGCGCTCAATGATGGAATGCGTTATGTTTATGTCGGTAATGTATTCGATACGCAAAGCGCCAATACCTACTGCCCTGAATGCCAAACACTGTTAGTAAAACGTAGTGGACTCATTGCAGAACCTTATATGGATAAAGGCTATTGCCCTCGTTGTCATTTCCATCCTCCAATTATTTTACCATGGGAAGATGCGAACACCGATAAAACAGTCTTGAGCATACCAGATGGGTTACATTGTATTACCCACATGTTCCGCGGCCCAGTTCAAGCCTGCCATATTGAGCAACAGCATGAATCGGATATTTATTACCAATTTGTCTCAAAAGACGGCACTCCTGTTAGCGATATCAATATGAATAACTGCGGTCGTTTTATGCTTTCTAAAAGTAACCCTAACGCGGAAGGTATTCGCCTCTATCATCATTTAAATGAACCTTGCCAACTATTTGAAGTTTATGACCGTGCCCATTTTCCTGTCACGGAAGCAGAGAAAACCCACCTTGGTAGTGAAAATGTGCCGGTAACTTTTATACCATTAAAGGGGCGCTAATATGCCGTTAAATCGTGGATGGTCATATCTACGCGCACAATCCATCGCCACGCAGCTACGTCGTGCCAAACTCAATGATAAAAGCCCTAATTTACCCATTATTTATCTACCGGGTATTTTAGGCAGTAAACTGTTTGATAGATCCAAACAAGCATTTATCTGGGGGGATTATCGTGGCGTTTTCACGAAAAGCGATTATGAGTATCAGGCTCCTTCTCCCGATACCCCTTGTAATATCTTAGCCACAGAGCAACTGCATGAATTCACGATTGTTCCTAAGCTCATCACAACATTGGTCACACAGGAGCTGAAAGATGTTTTGCACGTTGGTTTAGGTTATCGAGAAGGCCAAGACCTCTTCTTTTTAGCCCATGATTGGCGAGCGGATCACCGAGAGCTTGTTACAATATTAGATGCCGAGATTAAGCGCATAAAGACCCTTTTTGGTGACAAACAAAAATGTATTATCATTGCGCAATCGGCATCTAATTTGGCTGTACGCTACTGGTTGCGTCAAACCAGTGAAGAGAATCGGCAGCTTATTGCCAAATGGTATGCTTTCGGCCCGCCATGGGAAGGAACGTTTCATGCGTGGTCAATGATGGAAACTGGCTATTACGCCGGTAGTCGCTATTTTTATGGCTTTTCTCCCGATGATATTGCCGGATACCCGAGTGCTTACCAGTTACTTCCTGCTAATCCAACCGTTATCGATCATCATGGCAAAGCCATTGAACCGTTTGATATCTATGATGCCGACTGCTGGCAGCGGTTACGTATCGGCCCATACAAAACCTCCATCGTTTCAGAGCAATGCCAACGTGTACGCGATAATCTAGCAAGTTACTTACACAGTGCGAAAACATTTAACCATGCAGTTTCTGGTGTATGCCCTCATGAGCAGTCTGTTCCACAGGTTTGGTATCTGAGTGATAACAATACCGCTTTAACCGCTGCAATCTGGGCGCGTGATCGCTGGTATCTGAAAGCCAAAGAGATAAAACGAGATTTTGCCCATTTAGCTGATAAGACGTTAGCTAAAGGCGATGACCATTTACCACTTGCAGGCTTACTTAAACATCGTTGTGGGCCTATTGTCCGTGATAATTATCAACAGCCTTGGGGGGAAAGTTTTGTCTTTATCAGCCAAGCATCTACTCACCGTGCATTGATTAATCATACGCCGAATTTACGCAGTCTTGCTTTTGATATTGCCACCACAAGGCGATTACATAGAGATAAAGCGGCATAGCCTTGCCCCTGTGGCTCCTCCCCCAATTGAACGTTCCCATAAAATTGACCGTGAATTAAGCGGTCTTCAAGCACTGAGTTCTGTATTCAACAGGGCTTAGTCCTTTTCATTTAACCTTGCATCTTTCATAGTGATAATCATGGATACCTTCATTCACGACTCCCCTGTTTAACAATCGAGTTAAACTTTTTGCCGCAAAAACGTTCAAGCTTAAGTAATTTAAAACTGACGTTTTAAGGACTGTTTTACCATAGAAAAAGCCCCTTCAAGTGAGACTAAAAGCATCCAACTTTTGGGGGCTGTTCAGTTTACGGCTTTTTTACTAACGGCCGGTAATAATTAACGCTGTTCTTGCCATTTACGATGCAGTTCTACCAGTTTATTGTGGCTCTCTTGCCAGCGTTGTGCGCCTTGTAAGTCTTTCAAGCTATATTGTCGACCACTATGGAACAGTGATGAAGCTAGGCTCCCTTGCTGCTTTGGTAGGTTATCTAATACACTCACCGCACCATCACGGTTGTTGCAAACCAACACCATATCACAACCGGCTGACAACGAAGCGGCTGCACGCTCTGGATAGCTTCCCATGATAGCCGCCCCTTCCATCGACAAATCATCAGAGAAGATCACACCATTGAAGCCCAACTGCTCACGTAAAATCGATTTGAGCCAGAATGGTGAGCCACTTGCAGGGCGGTCGTCTGCTTGTGTATAAATGACATGTGCAGGCATCACGGCATCAAGCAAATCGCGCTGAATAAAGTCTCTGAAGATTGACATATCTTTTTTACGAATAGTTTCAAGGTCGCGGTCATCACGAGGGGTTTCTTTATGAGAATCCGCTTTCACTGCCCCATGCCCAGGAAAATGCTTCCCTGTCGTTTTCATCCCCGCACTACGCATACCTTTAATAAACCGTTCCGCCATGATCATGGCAATTTCAGGATCTTCATGGAAGGAGCGCTCGCCAATCGCAATACTTTGATGCCCAAGATCTAGCACCGGCGCGAAACTAATATCGATATCCATAGCAATCATTTCAGATGCCATTAACCAACCAGCTTCCTCCGCTAATTTTGCCCCTTCAGATTGGCTATTAAGTGCTGCAAATGCTTGAGCGGAAGGTAATGCCGTAAAGCCATCACGAAAACGTTGCACTCGCCCGCCTTCCTGATCAACCGCTATCAATAAGCGATGACGGGATGCATCACGAATTTGGCGAACTAACTCCCTTAATTGTGCTGCATCATGAAAATTACGGGTAAATAAAATTAACCCGCCCACCAGCGGATGTGCCAGTATTTCACGCTCTTCACTGTCCAGCTCATAGCCCTGAACGTCTAGCATTATCGGACCCATACATGCCTCACTATTTAAAACGGTTTTACGATTTTTGCTCGCACTTGCGTTATACGAATTTAATTAACTAGGCAAACTAAAGTATTGCCTTAATGACCTTGAGTGTAACAAAAAATCATTATTTTGACTTTGGTTCCATTGCACTTCATACCACATTAACATCATATATTTGACCCATGGCGTCCATAGCCGGCATTGGTGAGCCAAGCATTCAACATCGCCATAAGCATGGTATTTATTGCAATACTCTGATAAGAAAAAATCACGTTGTGTGGTATTCAATTGGTTCGCTTGAAAATAGGTTTCCAATGACAATCCAATATCGGTATTTGCCGCATACTCCCAATCCAATAAAGCCAGCTGACCACTCTCAGTACAGACAATATTGCCTTTATGAATATCCATATGGGCGGGGGCTAACTTTAGAACCCTTGGCATAGGTGCGGATAAAAAATGTTGGTGCCATCGATGCCACCGAGGCCCTTGGCGTTTTGGATCAACTAAATACCCGTAATGGGCAATTTCTTGCCTAAGCTGTAGACGATAAGTGAGTAAGGGTTGAGTATGTAATTTAGCAATTGTTGCCGCTAATAAAGATTGAAATGTTGGTGTTAAAAATTGAGTATCACTGGGTTGCTGACCATCACACCATGATAGTAATAACCAATCTGAATTTCTTGCTAACACTTTGGGCGCTTGACCAAAGTGTTGTAATTGATGTAGTACCCGCGCCTCTTTACGTCTATTCACGAATAGAGCCGTTTGCGCCTGACTTTGAGCACGCGCAATCAGATTAAAAGTATGTGACCGTAAGTGATAGGTTCCCCCTGAAAGCCCTGCTAATGGGGTTACTTCCCACGTTTTAACGTTAATATTTGGGAAGCAACCTGCCAGCAGTGCCAATAATGCACTGTCATTGCTCAATATCGTTTTTTCCTGACCAAAGGATCTCACCGCTTTGCACTGCCATCAGCTGCATTTCGATATCGCGTTGGTCGTTAGAGCCTGAAATCACACTATACAATACATAATCAGCTTGTACGTAACGCCCTAAGCCAATCGCTTTACTGCGTGTAACAAGGCTATCGTCTTGCGATAAACCTAACGTTCTACGCGCGGCATTGACCACATCTTGTGGTACGACTTTAAAGCGATGACTGTCATCAACCGCTTTTACGATGGCTGAGGTCACATTTTGTACAGAAAATGAACCTGTCGTATTGTTTTTAACTGAATCCACCAGCAGAACTTTGCCGCTGCTCTCAACACCATTTGCCCCTGTCATCTGTCCGACTAAAGGCGAGACAGCAGCAGACCAATCTGTGGTTTTTTGCTTAGGTGGTGTAGGCACCTTATCGATTGGTGGTGGAGTTGTAGGCTCAGTGGGTTCAGTTGGCTCTACAGGGACAACTGGCGGAGGCGTTTTAGGCCTATCCTGCTGAAAAGAAGGACATCCTGCCAGCATCATCGCTGCCGCTGCAACGAACAAGATCCGTTTCATTATTTGTCTCCAAGCATTTGCGGTAAAAATACATAAACACGTACATTACGCGCGAGTGATGATGTACTTTCAGCATTAACACTAATCACTGAATTTGCAGGTATCATCTGCTGCAAATCATGGGTTGTTGCGATTTTCAATCCTTTATCGTCGTACCAATAGAGACGGTACATGACAGTCATCGGATTTGGCTGGCTATTGCTCATATTGATCTTAGCCACCGTCGCATAGTTCTCAACGCTGACTACAGGTTGCTCTACAATGATACCTTGCGCAAGAACCGCAGGCTCCATAATCACTCGTTGTTGATCATTGAATACTAACCCATCACGCTTACCCCATGAGCAAGCGCTCAGCGCAAACACCACAGCACTGAGTGTTAATATACGTATCAATGTTCCCCAAATCTTTTTCACATCATTACCTTATTTTGCCAGCAATGGTCCAAGAGGACGACCGCCAACAAGGTGCATATGAATATGAAACACTTCCTGCCCGGAGTGTTCATTACAGTTCATGATCAAACGGTAACCGCTTTCAGCAATCCCTTCTTGTTTGGCAATTTTTGCTGCAACGGTAAATAAGCGCCCCAATGCCAGTTCATCTTCCGCAGTCACATCATTCACTGTTGGGATGAGTTTATTGGGAATAATCAGGATATGTGAGGGAGTTTGTGGCGAAATATCACGAAATGCGGTAACCAGTTCATCCTGATAAACGATATCTGCCGGGATTTCACGTCGAATGATCTTACTGAAAATAGTTTCTTCTGCCATTGCGAATTCCTTTAATATTGACTAATTATTACGCTTTATTCTCGCCGACATTCAAATGAAATAGGCGGTTAAAGTTTTCAGTGGTAATACGTGCCATTTCTTCAGGGCTAACCCCTTTTAATACTGCCATATACTCTGCCACATCCCGCACATAAGCAGGTTGGTTCTCCTTCCCACGATGCGGCACGGGGGCTAAATAAGGTGAATCCGTTTCTACTAAGATCCTATCTAGTGGAACAACCCTTGCAGCTTCACGAATTTGCTCTGCATTGCGGAAGGTAACTATCCCTGAAAAAGAGATATACATACCAAGATCTAACAATTCCATGGCTGTCTGTTTATCTTCCGTAAAGCAGTGCAAAACACCGCCACAATCCATCACTTGTTCTTCACGTAAAATAGTCAGTGTATCTTCTCGCGCATCGCGCGTGTGAACTATCACAGGTTTATTAACCTGACGACCAATACGAATATGTTGACGGAAAGACGCTTGCTGAAGTGCTGCATTTTCTTTCTGATAATAATAGTCTAGCCCTGTTTCCCCTAACGCGACCACTTCTTCACCAGCAGCTAATTGCGCTAAGCGTTCAAAATCATACCCTTCATCCAAATTAAGTGGATGAATACCGCAAGAAAATGCCACATTAGCACGCTTGCCAATCATGGTTTTCATGTTATCAAAACCATGTAACGTTGTGGCAACCGCTAACATAAATCCGACATCGCGTTGCGACGCCTTTGCGATCACATCATCGACGCTTGTATGTAATTTTTCATAATCAAGGCAATCGAGATGGCAGTGTGAATCAACTACAAACATATTTCACTCTTTTTTATGGTGTTGGGGTAACAATTAATGCTTCCCATTGTAATAATTGATTTGTCAAAAGTAACTCTTGATTCAGTGCGGGCACTGTCATCAATTGGTGGCGGCAATTTTGCCAAGCCTCATAAACTTCAAACAATTGTGTATTTGTCATTCGTGATGCAAGTACGCTCACAAGTGGCAATTGGTCTTGATTTAAACAAAATTGGGCTGCATGTTGTTGCAGTTTCATGCTATCGGCTAATAGTCCGAGCAGCCACCCCATCGACTCAATCGCCTTATCATGATGAATCGCAGGTAATAACGACAACATATCATTATGTTGTATCCCATGAGCGAGTTTCTGGCATAGCACACTACGCTGTTGCCAATGCTCAGGTTGCAACAATGACATCGCCGCGACTGGAGCCCCTTGGCACAACTTTAACGCGGTCAATGCGTCGTTATAGTTGACGCCAACGATTTGCTTTTGTAACCAATACCACGCAATTTGCGATTCAGGTGGTGATAAAAAGGTATATAAGCAACGGCTTCGTAGCGTCGCTAATAGATTTTCACGTTTCTCGCAACCTAATAAAAAATAGGTCTGCTTTGTTGGCTCTTCCAAGGTTTTTAAGAGCGCGTTGGCCGCTGCATCGGTCAATGCTTCTGTTCGAGGAATATAGGCGACTTTAGCCCCATTTTGCTGTGCATGACTACTTAAGGTCTCTGTCAGTTTCCTTACCGCTTCCACGCTAACCGTTGTTTTGCCCTTCTCTGGCGCTAAAACATGGTAATCAGGGTGCGTCCCTGCCAACATCAATTGGCAGCTATGGCATTGCCCACAGCTTTTTAGCCCGTCTGTATTTTGGCAAATTAACCAGCGACTAATACCATAGCATAATGCTTCCACTCCGTTACCCGGTAGTGAATGCAATAACAATGCGTGGTGCCCACGACCTTGCTGGTAGGAGGTAATTAGTTGACGATACGTTTCATTCAACCAAGGGTACCAATTCATTGTATCACCTTATTTTGCCAACCATTGCTGCAAAGCTTGGCGAATATCATGTTGAACTTGTTCAATATTCTGGCTTGCATCAATCGTTAAAATAGTCTCATCGGAGGCCGCTAACTCACGATAACGTGCAAGAGTGCGTTCAAAAAATGCCAGAGACTCTTGCTCAATTCGGTCTAGCTCACCACGAGCGCGTGCACGCTGTAACCCTAATGCTGGAGGTAGGTCCAAATACAGTGTTAACGCTGGTTTAAATTCCCCCAAAACCAGATCACGCAATGACTGCATAAGTTGGCGATCAATACCACGTCCGCCCCCTTGATAGGCCTGTGAAGATAAATCATGCCTATCACCAACAACCCATTTACCCGCCGCTAAGGCTGGCTTAATGACGTTTTCAACCAGTTGGACACGTGCGGCATACAGCATCAAAAGCTCGGCTTTATCAGTGACTTTTTCCCCGCTGATCCCCTGTTTAATGAGTTCACGTAGCTTTTCTGCTAATGGAGTTCCCCCTGGCTCTCGGGTAAACGCAATGTCTTGGATCCCTGCCTGATTTAATGTTTCAACAACGGTTTTAATCGCAGTGGTTTTACCTGCTCCTTCTAACCCTTCAATAACGATATAGGCGTTTTTCATCTTACTTATCATTCTGTTTTTCAATTTTTCGATACACTTTGACGGCTCGATTATGGTCATTAAGGCTACTACTGAATGTGTGCCCACCTGTACCATCTGCAACAAAGTATAAATAGTTCGTTTTCGCAGGGTGTGCCGCGGCTTTAATTGATGCAAGACTTGGCATTGCTATCGGCGTTGGCGGTAACCCATCAATGCGATAGGTGTTATATGGTGTATAGTTGTCTAAGTCGCTACGATAAATTTTCCCGCGATACTTATCGCCTAAACCATAGATAACTGTAGGATCTGTTTGTAACCGCATATTTTTCTGCAAACGATTCACAAATACCGACGCCACTTGGTTTCTTTCACTGTCAATACCCGTCTCTTTTTCGATGATTGAAGCCATGATTAGCATCTCATACGCGTTTTTGTAAGGTAGATCTTTATCTCTCCCTTGCCAAACTTCATCGACATTTTTTTTCATTTGTTGGTGAGCGCGTTTTAATATATCAATATCACGCGTTCCCGCCGTATACAGATAGGTATCCGGATATAGCCAGCCTTCAAGGGTGGTCGTTCCATCAAAACCAATTAGCGCGTATAACTCTTCTTGTGTTTTCCCTTCCGCCTCATGTTTTAAGTAAGGCGCATCACGTAAGATATTTGTCCAATCAGAGAGTCGGTTACCTTCGACAAAACGAATGGAAAACTGCGCCTCTTTGCCACTGGAAATTAATGCTAACATCTGCGCGATATCCATATTTGGCTGGAGGCGGTAAGTCCCAGCCTTCATTTTAGCTAACTCTGGGCGCAATTTTAGTAACCATTGAAATTTGTTACTTTGATTAATCACTTTTTCGTCTACCAGCAATGCTTCAAGCGCAACGCGGCCTGTTCCAGCAGGAACCGTAAAAACTTTCTCTTGTGTTAGATTTAGCGGCTCTTTTGCATAGTTCAAAACCTGTTGATACATCACATAGGCACTTACGCCTATTACCAACAGAATAACGACAATTGCGATAGAGATTTTTTTAGCGAGTTTCATTCATTAACCATTCAGTGACTAAAGTTGGCAACGTAAAAACAAATATTCAAACAGTTCCCTTGATAAATATTGCCATTGAGGTTTATTGTTACCCAAGGTGATCGTAGCAACCGGCAGTATTGGCATCAACGTATTACAAATAAACACTTCATCACAGTTCCCCAATACATCGGGAAAACGTTCAACCTCCCGAAGATGGTACTGACTAGCAGCTAAAAGCGCTATGATCTTTTGTCTCATTAATCCATTTACGCCAGAAAATGCTAAATTTGGCGTAAATACAGTATCGCCTTTGCGCCAAAAAATATTGGCACTGCAACATTCAATTAAAATACCATCAGAATCAACAACTAAAGCCTCATCAACCTGAGCTTCATCAATTTCTTGGCGTATTAACACCTGCTCAAGGCGATTAAGGTGTTTGATCCCTGCTAAATAGGGATTTTTACTCGTTGGAATACGGCTTAATATCAGTTGGATACCTGATTTCTGCAACGCTTGGTAATGTTGTGGAAAAGGCGCGATAGACATTATTACCGTTGGCTGATTAAACCCTAAAGTGCTATAGCCTCTGCCCCCCGAGCCTCGGCTAATAATCACTTTAACAACGAATTCATCATCATTATGCTGTTGGCAAATCGCGTGGATCTGCTTCTCTAACATTTGCCAATCTGGTTGGGGTAATTTAAGGCGAGAGCTATCCTGCATGAGACGCCTAATATGCATATCAAGCATTTTTGGTTGATGATTAAACACATGGATCGTGGTGAAGCAGCCATCACCAAATTGCACAGCCCGATCAGTCACGTCAATATGACGGCACTCAACTCCATTAACCCAGTATAGCATTGATAATTCTTATAATAATGGCTGATAAATCAGTCAGTAACAGGATATTAACTATCATAAACTAAACTGACATAGACTGCAAAACGACACTAAAAATAAAGCCCCAGTATTGTGAACACTGAGGCTTTTACCCTTTACCACGTAAAGTAATACGTCTGGGTTACTTTTCGTGATAGCGACGGAAAATTAATGAACCGTTTGTACCACCAAAACCAAATGAGTTGCACAGAGCATATTCCATATTTTCTACTTTTCTTGCTTTGCCTGGAACAAAATCCAGTTTGCAAGCTTCATCTGGGTTTTCCAGATTGATCGTAGGCGGAACGATTTGCTCTGTCAGTGAAAGGATCGTAAAGATAGACTCAATGGCACCAGCGGCACCTAATAGATGACCTGTCATCGATTTTGTTGAGCTAACTAATACGTCGGTTCCTTCACCAAAGACCGAAATAACCGCTTGCGCTTCCGCTAAGTCACCTGCTGGTGTTGAAGTACCGTGAGCATTGATATAGCCCACTGCATTAGCTTCAATACCTGCATCATGCAGAGCATTTGCCATCGCCAGAGCAGCACCTTCACCATTTTCAGGCGGTGATGTCATATGATAAGCATCACTGCTCATGCCGAAACCAGCAACTTCAGCGTAAATTTTTGCGCCGCGAGCTTTAGCATGTTCATATTCTTCAAGTACGATAATACCCGCACCGTCACCCAGTACAAAGCCATCACGGTCTTTATCCCATGGGCGGCTAGCCGCTTGCGGATCATCATTACGCGTAGAAAGAGCCCGCGCTGCGCCAAAACCTGCAACACCCAATGGCGTTGTCGCTTTTTCAGCGCCACCAGCAATCATTACATCAGCATCACCATAAGCAATCATACGTGCGGCATGACCGATATTGTGAACACCTGAAGTACAGGCTGTGGCAATCGAAATACTTGGGCCACGGAAACCGTAAATAATGCTTAAATGACCTGCGACCATATTAATGATCGTAGAAGGAACGAAGAATGGGCTAACTTTACGAGGACCGCCATTTTGTAATGCTTCACAGTTCTCTTGAATTAGGCCTAGACCACCAATACCAGAACCAATCGCTAACCCTATACGAGTAGCATTGGCTTCTGTTACTTCCAGCCCGGAATCTTTGATAGCTTGATTACCAGCAGCAATTCCATACTGAATGAAAGGGTCCATCTTCCGTGCATCTTTGCGGGAGATACCATAATCTTCGTAATTGAAATCTTTAACTACGCCAGCAAATTTAGTTGCGTGGTTGGTAGTATCAAAATGTTCGATAAGGCTGATACCACTCTGTCCGTCACAAACAGCTTTCCATGATGATTCAACTGTGTTGCCGACAGGAGATAACATGCCCAGTCCGGTTACGACTACACGACGCTTAGACACGTAAATCCTCCAAGGAGGGAAAAAAAGTTATCAAAGAAACATAGGCGGTCGAGTGACCGCCTAGACAAGTTTTAAAACAATTAGTTAGATGCGTTCTCGACGTAATCAATCGCAGCCTGCACTGTTGTGATCTTTTCAGCTTCTTCGTCAGGGATTTCGATATCGAACTCTTCTTCCAGAGCCATAACCAGCTCAACTGTGTCAAGAGAATCAGCGCCCAAGTCATCAACAAACGAAGCTGTTGTTACAACTTCTTCCTCTTTAACACCTAGTTGCTCAACGATGATTTTCTTAACGCGTTCTTCGATAGTGCTCATACTATTAAAATTCCTATCAAAACTCGCTTTCGCGATGGTTTTCGTAGTTTATAAAATACAGGAAAAGATACAACCCAATCCCGGCTGTTGAAACCTAAATTTTGCATTATTTTGCGCTAATTAACACTAATAATGCAAATGGTTCCATCATTTCTTTAGATCATGTACATGCCGCCATTGACATGTAATGTTTCACCTGTGATGTAACCAGCTTCATCAGAAGCTAAAAACGCTACAGCACTGGCAATTTCTTGTGCATCACCAAGCCTGTCGGCAGGAACTTGAGATAAAATGCCTGCACGCTGCTCATCTGTCAATGCCTTGGTCATATCAGTTTCAATAAAACCAGGTGCAACGACATTAACGGTAATGCCACGGGAAGCGACTTCGCGTGCTAATGATTTGCTAAAACCAATTAGCCCAGCTTTCGCTGCTGCATAGTTCGCTTGACCCGCATTTCCCATCACACCTACAACAGATGCGATTGAAATAATACGTCCACAACGTTTTTTCATCATGGCGCGTAATACGGCTTTTGATAAACGGTAAACGGATGAGAGGTTAGTGTCAATAATATCTTGCCACTCATCATCTTTCATACGCATCAAAAGGTTATCACGTGTGATACCTGCATTGTTGACCAGTATATCAATTTCGCCAAATTGTTGACGAATATTATTCAAGGTTTCGTCAATTGATGCAGGGTCTGTCACATTAAGAGCAAAACCTTTGCCTTTTCCATCTAAATAAGCAGAAATCGCTTCTGCTCCTTTTTCGCTGGTTGCTGTACCAATAACCGTCGCACCACGCGCAGCAAGCGTTAAAGCGATCGCTTTCCCGATACCGCGGCTAGCGCCTGTTACAAGTGCAATTTTTCCTTCAAAGCTCATATCGTCCTCAGAGGTTTTCTAATGCAGTGCCTAATGATACAGGATCATTGACTGCAACGGCAGTTAAATTAGAGACAATACGCTTGGTAAGACCAGTTAATACTTTACCCGGACCCACTTCAACAAGATGCTCAATACCTTGATTTGCCATGAATTCTACCGTCTCAGTCCAACGAACTGGATTATACAATTGACGAACCAAAGCATCACGAATATTTTCCGCTGATTGCTCAATTTTCACATCAACGTTGTTAATAACTGGGAAATTTGGTTGATTAAACGTTATTTCTTGTAACGCAACTGCTAATTTTTCAGCCGCTGGTTTCATTAACGCACAGTGTGACGGTACACTAACCGATAATGGTAATGCACGTTTTGCGCCCGCCTCTTTACATGCTGCACCAGCGCGCTCAACCGCCGCTTTTTCACCTGCAATCACCACTTGACCTGGTGAGTTAAAATTCACAGGAGAGACGACTTGGCCTTGAGCGGCATCTTGACAAGCTTTCTCGATTGATTCGTTATCTAAACCGATGATCGCATACATCGCGCCTGTTCCTTCTGGAACGGCTTCTTGCATCAATTTACCACGCAACTCAACCAGTTTAATTGCCGCTTTAAAATCAAGAACACCCGCGCACACTAAAGCTGAATATTCACCTAGGCTATGCCCTGCCATCATCGTAGGCATCGCGCCTTTTTTTTCTTGCCAAACACGGAAGATAGCGACAGATGCAGCTAACAGCGCTGGCTGGGTTTGCCATGTTTTGTTCAATTCTTCTTCTGGCCCGTTCTGAACAAGAGCCCAAAGGTCATAACCTAATGCTTCAGACGCCTCAGCGAATGTTTGTTCTACTAACGGACTTTCCGCCGCTAATGCAGACAACATACCAAGAGACTGAGATCCCTGACCGGGAAAAACCATAGCAAATTGTGTCATGTCTATTTTCTCAGTAAATTAAAAACGAACAAGTGCAGAGCCCCAAGTAAAGCCGCCGCCAAATGCTTCTAAGAGCACTAACTGACCACGTTGGATTCGACCATCACGTACCGCTTCATCAAAGGCGGTCGGCACGGATGCAGCCGAGGTGTTACCATGTTTATCTAACGTAACCACCACCTTATCCATGGCCATATCAAGTTTTTTCGCTGTTGCGGAGATGATACGCAAATTTGCCTGATGAGGAACTAACCAATCGAGTTCTTCTTTTGCGATACCGCTTTCAGCCAATGTTTCATCAACAATGTGCGCTAATTCACGCACAGCCACTTTAAAGACTTCATTGCCTGTCATGGTTAAGTAGGCTTGATCTTCTGAGCCTCGCTCACGATTCGGCAGCGCTAACAACTCGCCATAACGCCCATCGGCATGCAGATGTGTTGATATAATACCCGGCTCTTGCGATGCGCCGAGCACCATCGCGCCTGCCGCATCACCAAACAGAATAATAGTACCGCGATCATTTGGGTCTAACGTTTTTGACAGTGCATCTGCACCAATCACTAATGCTTTTTTTGCCATTCCCGTTTTAATAAACTGGTCCACGATGCTTATCGCATACGTAAAACCTGCACACGCTGCGGCAACATCAAATGCAGCGCAATCATTAATGCCTAACATTTGTTGAATTTGGCACGCTGCGCTTGGAAACGCGTGTGTTGAAGAGGTCGTTGCGACAACAATTAGCCCAATCTCACTGCTATCGACTTGCGCCATTTCAAGGGCCTTTTGTGCGGCATGAAACCCCATTGTGGCAACACTTTCATCTTCACCAGCAATTCTTCTTTCATGAATACCTGTGCGAGTTACAATCCACTCATCAGAAGTATCAACCATTTTTTCCAGGTCAGCATTTGTTCTAATTTGTGTGGGTAAATAGCTGCCTGTGCCTAATATTTTACTATACATAGGTTATTGATCACTCCTGGGTAATACGATATTCAACCGAGCTGCTATTCTGTCCGGAACTTGTCTATCTACCGATTGAACAGCCCGTTCAATCGCAGCTTTAAATGCACTTTCGTTTGCAGCGCCATGACTTTTTATGACAATTCCCTTTAATCCTAACAGAGTTGCACCATTATACTGGTCGGGGTTCAACTCCCCGAAACGCTTCATCAGCCGTTTTTTAAGCCACTTTTTGGCCAATTGAATCAACCAACTAGGTTTTTTATTCTTTTTGCTTTCATCTGTTGATTTCAACAAGGAAAGTATGACGCGGATCACCCCTTCCATTGTTTTTAGCGTGACGTTACCTGCGAAGCCGTCACACACTAATACATCCGTTTTGCCAGTCAGCAACTCATTGCCCTCGACATAACCGATGTAATTTATTGCCGCGGTTTCTTTGAGAATTGCGGCGGCTTCGCGGATATTATCAAGCCCTTTACTCTCTTCTTCACCAATATTTAGTAGTGCCACTTTTGGTGAAGCAATTTTGGCCACCTCTTCAGCGACGACAGATCCCATCACAGCAAATTGCACTAGCATATCACTACTACAATTGACGTTAGCGCCTAAGTCTAGCACCACGGTTTGACCTTTTTGCTGATTAGGCAAAATGGTCATCAAAGCAGGCCGTTCGATGCCATCAATTGATTTAAGCATCAACTTAGCTAGCCCCATCAAAGCACCCGTATTACCTGCACTCACGCACGCCTGTGCCTGCCCAGTCTTCACTAACTCAAGCGCCACTCGCATGGATGTTCCTTTGCTTTGACGTATTGCCGTTGATGGTTTGGCATCATTAGCGATAACATTTTCAGCAGGAATAATTTCGACACGCGAAGTCAGCTCAACACTTTGTTGTGCGAGCAGTGGTTGAATGGCGTCAGGTTGACCGACTAGCAGTAATTTGAGTGCTGGATTAGATGCCAGAGCCTGCAATGCAGCAGGCACTGTGACGCGGGGACCAACATCCCCGCCCATAGCATCTAACGCAATGGTTAGATTAGCCAAAGTATCAACTTGTAAATCTATAATTACTTGTTGATAACCTTACGGCCACGGTAGTAACCATCTGCAGTCACGTGGTGACGCAGGTGAGTTTCACCGGTAGTTTTGTCTACAGAAACTAGGGTAGCAGTCAGTGCATCATGTGAACGACGCATACCGCGTTTTGAACGAGTTGGTTTATTCTGTTGTACGGCCATTGACCTTACTCCTTAAGTACTTTTCTTTAAACTGGCTAATACGGCAAATGGGTTTGGTTTTTCCGCCTCAGGCGGTAGTTCACCAAAAACCATATCCGCTTCGGACACTTCACAGTGTTCAGAATCATGAACCGGAACCACTGGTAAGGAAAGAATTATTTCATCTTCTATCATTCCCAGCAAATCTATTTCACCAAATTCATCAATTTGAATTGGCTCATAGCCTTCCGGTAATGCTTCGGCCTTTTCGTCACTGACGACAGGACTAAAACAATACGATACGTAAACATGATGCTTGAAATCTTTTCTGCAACGCTGGCATTGTAGGGTGACATCCACATCAGAATGCCCCTCTATGACCGTCAGACGCTGATTATCAATTTTAAATGATAATTCGCTCTCAACATCGCTGTCTACACTGACTACTGATTCAGCAATACGTGTTACTTGCTCAGGTGTGTAACTCCCGACATAGTCGAGGTTTTTTTGAGCTGCACGCTGCGCATCGATAGTCAGGGGTAATTTTACCTTTTGCATAAGGCGCGCATATTAACTTTGTAATGAGCTATAGTCAAAGAAAAAGGCGGGCAAAACTCGCCTTTTCACCAAAAAATCGCCTGTTAAGCGTCAGATAGTTTAAAATGAGTTAACCCTTTTGGCTATGAGTTTCGAGAAAAAATATGAAATCGATTATTTTGGCATCAACCTCTCCCTATCGGCAGCAATTGTTAAAAAAGCTGGGATTACCCTTTTTAGCCGTAGCGCCGAATGTAGACGAAACCCCAGTGTTAAATGAATCCGCAGAGGCATTGGTCACTCGCTTAGCGCATGCTAAGGCACATGCCATCAGTGAACAGCATAAACAACATCTCATCATCGGCTCGGACCAAGTCTGTGTGATTGATGGTGAAATTGCAGGCAAACCATACAATTATGACAATGCCTTTAAACAACTGAAAAGAGCCTCAGGAAAACAAGTCACATTTTATACCGGTCTATGTTTATTAGATTCAACGACGGGAAACTACCATGTGCAGTGTGAACCCTTTAATGTCTATTTTCGTTCTTTAAGTGATAAAGAAATCGAGACTTACTTGCGCAAAGAAGAGCCTTACCAATGCGCCGGAAGTTTTAAGTCGGAAGGGTTAGGGATTGCCTTATTTGATAGGCTTGAAGGGCGTGATCCTAATACATTGATTGGGTTGCCTCTGATCCTGCTATTAGAGATGCTACGCCATCATGGCTACAATCCATTAGATAATTAACAACGCAATAAGTTACCGGCAAATTTGTCTGCCGGTAACTTAATATGCTTAGTTTTTACGTGAACGTAAAACCTTTAAGCATTGATTAAGCTCTTTATCAAGCGGCGCTTGTAACCGCATTTCCTCCCCCGTTTTAGGGTGAGTAAACTTTAATGCGCTGGCATGCAAGAACAATCTTTTTAGGCCTGTATCCGCTAATTGGCTATCAAATTGTTTATCGCCATAGCGGTTATCAAACGCAATCGGATGCCCTGCATGTAATGTATGTACACGAATTTGGTGAGTACGCCCCGTTACTGGGCTTGCTTTAACCAAAGTGGCATTATCAAAACGTTCCTCAACCTTAAAGCGCGTCTCTGACGGTTTACCTTCAGGGCTAACACGAACAACACGTTCACCACTTTGCAAGATATTTTTTAATAACGGAGCTTGGATCACTTTGGTATGTGATTGCCAATGCCCGCGCACTAATGCGAGGTAATCTTTTTGCATCTGTTTAAGGCGCAACTGTTCGTGTAACGCTCTTAATGCTGAACGTTTTTTAGCCACCAGCAAAATCCCAGATGTGTCGCGATCCAAACGGTGCACCAACTCTAAAAAGCGTGCTTCTGGGCGAAGCGCTCTTAACCCTTCAATCACCCCAAAACTTAAGCCACTGCCGCCATGAACTGCGGTGCCTGATGGTTTATTAATGACCAGTATTGCGTCGTCTTCATAGAGAATGCAATCAGCTAACGCAGAAACTTTATCCAGTTTTGCCGAAACAGGGGCTTCTTCACGCTCAGCGACTCTTACCGGTGGTACACGGACTTGATCACCTGCAATAAGTTTATACTCAGGTTTAATACGCCCCTTATTAACCCTCACCTCACCCTTGCGAATGATGCGATAGATCATACTCTTAGGAACACCTTTTAATTTTGCGAGCAGGAAATTATCAATACGTTGTCCGGCTTCGTCATCGCTAATATCGATAAACTGAACTTGATTTTGTGTTTTCATTCAAAAATGTGTTAACTCTGATTGATTAAATTACGACCTTATATGCGGGATATATCATACCGACTCCACAAATTTTTTTATCATTTTTTTTTATTTGGTCAAAGAATAGCTCGTTAGTCATATTTCTAAATAAAATTTTCATATAACGCATGTATCGACTTGCTATAATGTCATTGGCAGTGGGATAATATGTAACTGCCATAATGTTTGATAAAACGATAATTGGCATGAAATACAGATTTGCTATTTGATTGAGTAAAAGCGCGGCAATGGCGTAAGACGCTTCGCAAAATCAAATAATTAGCGAGCAACGAATATTAGCTTTTTGGGTTAGGAACTTCCGTTAACAAAATTATGACGGCTTCCTGATTAAGAACGCTGAATTTTTAATCTAAAAATCAGGTTCACCGAATACTGCGCGTCTCTATACGGACGACTGCCGGGAGGCAGGCGGCTTTGTAAAAATCACGAGGCCATCGGTTTACAATAGCTCCCTTTTTCGCTGCTCTTTATTGAAAGTAAAAAATAATGAGTAAGTAACAATATGAAAAGAATGCTAATAAACGCGACTCAACAGGAAGAGTTGCGTGTTGCCCTTGTTGACGGGCAACGACTCTATGATCTGGATATCGAAAGTCCAGGTCATGAACAAAAAAAAGCGAATATTTACAAAGGAAAAATAACTCGCATCGAACCAAGTCTTGAAGCTGCTTTTGTTGATTATGGTGCTGAAAGACACGGTTTCCTCCCTATCAAAGAGATCGCTCGCGAATACTTCCCAAGCAATTACCACTCTCAAGGCCGCCCCAATATCAAAGATGTCCTTAAGGAAGGCCAAGAAGTTATCGTTCAGGTTGATAAAGAAGAGCGTGGCAATAAAGGTGCTGCACTCACCACGTTTATCAGCTTAGCGGGAAGTTATTTAGTACTGATGCCAAATAACCCGCGTGCGGGTGGTATTTCTCGCCGTATTGAAGGTGAAGATCGTACAGAATTAAAAGAAGCGCTCTCCTCCCTTGAGATCCCGGATGGGATGGGGTTGATTGTTCGCACCGCGGGCGTGGGTAAATCCGCAGAATCTTTACAACAAGATTTGCTCTACCGCTTACGCCACTGGGAAGCTATCAAAAAAGCGGCTGAAAACCGCCCTGCTCCGTTCTTAATACACCAAGAAAGTAACGTCATTGTTCGTGCGTTCCGTGACTATTTACGCCCAGATATCGGCGAAATCCTTATCGATAACCCGAAAGTGGTCGAAATGGCACGTAACCATATTGAAGCGATTGGCCGTGGTGATTTTGCCAGCAAAATCAAATATTATAGCGGTGATGTTCCGCTATTTAGCCATTATCAAATCGAATCACAAATTGAATCTGCCTTCCAACGTGAAGTACGCCTTCCATCTGGTGGTGCATTAGTGATTGATACCACCGAGGCGTTAACGGCTATCGATATCAACTCTTCACGCTCAACACGCGGCGGAGACATTGAAGAGACCGCATTTAATACAAACCTTGAAGCGGCCGATGAGATCGCACGTCAATTACGTCTGCGTGACCTTGGCGGCTTAATTGTTATCGACTTTATCGATATGACGCCAGTCAGGCATCAACGTGAAGTTGAAAACCGCCTACGTGAGGCCGTGCGTCAAGACCGTGCACGTATTCAAATCGCCCGTATCTCGCGTTTCGGTTTATTAGAGATGTCGCGCCAGCGTTTAAGCCCATCATTAGGTGAATCTAGCCACCATGTGTGCCCTCGTTGCTCGGGTACAGGAACCATCCGTGATAATGAATCATTGTCTCTTTCTGTTTTGCGTCTTATTGAAGAAGAAGCATTAAAAGAGAATACACATGAAGTTCATGCTATCGTTCCGGTACAAATTGCTTCCTATCTACTTAACGAAAAGCGTAAAGCAGTCAGCGAAATCGAAACGCGTCAACGCAATGTTCGCGTGGTCATTGTGCCAAACGACCAAATGCAAACGCCTCATTTTCACGTGATCCGTATTCGTAAAGGTGAAGAAGTAAATACGCTGAGCTATAACTTAGCTCACTACCATGAAACGGAAACCTTAAACAGTACGGAGGATCCAGCCGCTGAACGTAAAGCCCCTGAGCAACCAGCTATCTCTGCTTTCGCGTTACAAGAGCCCGTAGAACAGCCTGTTACTGTTAAGTCTAAAGAGAACAAAGCACGCACTGAAACACCAAAACAAGGGGTTAAAGTGGATGCCCAGCCGAGCTTTTTTAGCAAGGTAGCTGAATTCTTCAAAAAACTCTTCGCTGGTGAAGAAGAAAAAGTTGCTGAAAAACCTGCTGAGAAAAATCGCCAAAATAGCGGTAACGACAAGCGCCGTAACAATGAACGCCGCAATAATCGTCGTAATAATCGCCGTGATCGTGATGAAAACAGTGACAACCGCGAAAATCGCGATAATCGTTCTAACCGTAATGCGCAATCTGACGAAGCTAACAATCGTAAAGGCCGCAATAATAAGAACGCTAATCAGCAAGATGAGCAAAACGTTGATAGCAATAGCCGTGAAGCGCAGCAACAGCAGCGCCGCGAACAACGTGCTGAACGCCGTCGTCGTCAAGATGAAAAACGTCAACAACAAGCAGCTAAGGCACAACAAGAGGCAGTTCAAGGTGCTGATAATACACCTGTAGAGAAAGAAGAGCCTCAAACGCGCCCTGTTACGCCTCGTCGTCAACGTCGTCAATTGACACAAAAAATTCGTATCACTGATAATGTTGAAGCCGTAGCGCAAGAAGATGAAGTGGTTAAAGTTGCAACTGCCGTTGAAAATGATGCTATGCCTATCGCAGCACTCCCTGCTCCGACTCATGTTGATGAGCAAGTGGCTGAGGTAAATAGCTCAGAACAACAAGATGTTCAAGTTGCTAACCAAGAAGATAAGCAAGATACCATCATTCCACGTCGCTCACGTCGTTCACCACGTCACCTACGTGTCAGTGGTCAGCGTCGTCGTCGTTACCGTGATGAGCGTCATCTGACAAAATCACCAATGCCTCTGTTCGCTGCCGTAGCCTCACCTGAGTTAGCGTCAGGTAAGGTGTTTATCAGCTATCCTGTTGTTCAACCACAACAAGAAACCATCGCTATCATGACCAATGAAGAGATGCTTGAGCAACAAGGTATTGTTAGTGTAGAGGCCGTTGAAACCACCGATATCACACCTTCTCAGGTCATCGAGCAGGCTAATGAAACGGTTGAAACTGTCGCTATCGAACCAGTAGAAACCGTCACTGAAACCAACGTTAATCTTGTGGCTGAATCCGCAGATGAGCATGCAGTTTCTCTTGAACCTGCCATTGCCCCACAAGCTGAACCTGCTGTCGTTCATACAGAGCAAGCTCTAGAAGACACTCAACCAGAGCCTGTTGTTGAAACGGCACCAACCGTTGAACCTAAAGCACCGGTCGCGGTCGTTGAAGACGTTGTGATTGAGCAACCTAAAGTGGAGCCTACAGCTGAGACAGCCGAACAAGATGATCAGCCGCAAACCAGCACAGATGCAGTTGAAGAGCCTAAGGCTGAAGCTGTTGAAGTGCCTTATGTAGCGAAATCAACGGTTATTGTTGCAAGTAAGGCAGCACGTCATGCTTACTCACCAATGACCAAAGCACCAGCGCCTGAAGTGGTCGAATCAACATTCGAAATCAAGGTTTACCAGCGTGAAGCCTCAACCTTTGTCAGTAAAGGTGCCGGTGGGCATGTAGCAACCAATTATGCGACATCACAAATGGCAAAACCGGCTCATTTTGAATAGTATTCTTTAAATACGTCAAACAGCCCTGCAACTCGCAGGGCTTTTTTATATCTATCTCTCTGCACTGAATAGCTCTCCCACTTATTTGACAGAGCAATAAATCAAAACCTATTATTGATAATAAAAATTAAAACCATCATTATTTCTATTTACTGATTGTTAATTGAAAGGAAAATATGATGGCTCATTGGGTAATTTTTGGTGCAACAAAAGGAATAGGCCTCGCATTAGCCAACATTGGCATTCAACAAGGCCACCAAGTCACAGCCTTAGTGCGTCAACAAACGGATGCTGAGCGGCTAACGGCTGAAGGCATACAAACCTTTATTGGCGATGCCACCGACCCGTCTTCTTTAGAGGCAATTTTTGCATACATGACACCTGATACCGTCATATTCACCACTATTGGCGGCGGGCAAGCCGATTTTGTTGGTAATTACCATATTATCCGCCAAGCAGAGCAGCATCAGATACATCGTTTATTATTTGTCACTTCAATTGGTTGTGGCGACAGTTGGTCAACCTTATCACCAAGAGCAAAAGCCCTTTTTGGGCAATCTGTACGCCAAAAATCAATGGCAGAGTCCTATTTACAGACTAGCGAAATAAATTACACCATTTTAAGACCTGGGGGCTTAATGAATAGCGCGGCAACGGGTAACGCAACCTTATTAACAGGGGAAGCCCATGGTGTCGTTAGTCGAGAGGATGTCGCGAGAATATTAGCGAAGCTCGCTGAAGATAAAAGTAGCTATAGGCAGGTTTACGCTGTTATTGACCCAGATTTAAAACCACACTGGGGTTGATGCGATGACATTGAGCCGAGCTAACCTCGGCTCTAGTTTTCAATTATTTCACGTCTTTTTTATTGAGTTCGCCCATCTCTTTTAATTTATTCGAGATCTCACGGCGCTCTTTGGACAGTTCCGCATTTTTAATGATGTAATCATCAACACGGTCGTCATAATCGCTACGCATATTCGCGATAATTGCTTGAATTTCCTCGATGGTCATACCCGGTTTAATATAGTCGCTTAAGTTATCAAGCAATAAAACACGTTTTTGGTTATCACGAATTTTCTTTTCATTGTCGGTAATTTCACGACGAATTTTATTTTTACGACGATACATACGCACAAATTCCAAAACATTATGGAAAGATTGTTTGTTAGCGTTGTCCATGTTTAAAAACCCTCTGTTAGAAAAACAAAACGCATTCACTCGTTACACAATACCTTCTAACAGCACCGTGTTACAACCCTATTTCATCTATTCATTGATATAAAAACAAATAAAAAGGCATTTTTGCTCAATCGACTTCACTCACGAGCTGAATTGTTTCAGTTACACCTTTTGTACCTCGTCCTTAACGCCTATTTCCTGAGCAACTCTGGAGGTTTGTTTGGCAAGCGCTATTTTATCGCTGCGTAAACAGAAAGCAGATAAAATTGTGGTGATCACGACAAAGCCCCCCATTACCAGATAAGTATCAGCAAAACCGATTTTATCGTAACCCCAACCTGCCAACGGCGATAAAATACTCCCCACAATCGAGGTAATACAACTAAAACCCACTAAGTACAGTGTCGATGATAAACGCTTATCAAAATGGCGACTGTTATATTTAAAAATTGCGATCAGCAATATTGGCAGCTCTACAGCATGAAGTAATTTCATAATAGAGATCATGACAGGTCCTTCGACTAAACCTGAGCCAATAATCCGCAATGCCATCACACTACTCGCAAACAATAACCCTTTTTTGGCTCCTATGCGGTTAACAATATACGGAGCTAAAAACATACCTCCTGCTTCTAAGAAAACCTGCAATGAATTCAGATAGCCATACATTTCATTACCTGTTTTCTCATCTTGGAATTGGTGTGCGAAATAGACCATAAATTGCTGATCATAAACACTGTATATGCATGTGCCCAACACAAATAAAATCAGCGCCCAAAAACGAGGAAGTGTGAACAATTGCAAGGCGTCATCAAGGGTTATGCCGGAAGGTTTTCCATGCTCTAGGCTATTAAATGCGTTTGGTTTTGCCGTTTTTAGTTTTAATAAAATAACGAGAAAAATCGCACCGGAGAGGGTCGCCATGATAAAATTGTAATTAGGGTCAACGTTAATATTGCGACCAGCAAAAAATGTCGCAATCGCCCAACCTAATGAGCCCCACATCCTCGCTTTGCCATATTCAAAATCACGCAAGCGACTGACGCGTTCCGTATACGACTCAAGTACCCCAATTCCGGCATGGAAAGTCATACCGATAAAAAGACCACCGATTAAGCTTCCTACCACCACATTCCATTGCAATAAATAGCCAAACACCATAAAAAATGGGCCAGATGATATCAAGAGTATCGCAATAAACAGTAATAAGTTCTTTCGTAGACCTAGCTTATCCTGTAAAAAGCCATAAAGAGGTTGCGCGCAAAGCGCCACTATGGAAATACATGAAAAAATGATCCCCGTTTCAGTGCCTTCTAAACCAACATATTTTCTAAGCCAAATAGCAACAATTGAAAATGTTGACGACCAAGTAAAAAAGAAAAAAAACAGCAACGCACTCAATGACACGTAATACTTTCTCGATTCATTATTCATTGTTATTCGCCTGCATATTCCCCTAAATGCCAAAAATGTTAAGGTTAACATTTTTTCTAAACCAGTAAATCGCTCTCAAATTGTGATGTTAAGCACACTTGTTAACGTTAACATCACTGATTTATGAAGCAAATCACTCTTCAGTGTCGGTATGGAGCCGTTGTTTTAGCAATATCAACTTGCGGGTTGATCTTCTGATCAACGAAAGAAAGGTCACGTAATGAAATGATAAATGTTGCTGTCACTAGCCCTCAAACGAGGGCTCGTATTATCTAAACTTGGCTATTTAGAAAGGTCACTGCATCATCAAGAATGCTTTTTCGCGCTGGGTTGTTTTCTTCTTTTGCGTCCTTTTTCAACTTATCAATAATACTTTGTTTAGACACGTCGCTATTACCCAATAGCTCTAGTGTCACATGACCTATTTCAGATAAAATTAAACGTGTTCTTTCATCATATGTATTCATATTCACATCCTCTTTTTTGTTAGTCGCATTTAAAAGAGTAGATCAAAACATCCTTTATTAGGCAAATTTTTACGCTGATTTACCTGTTTTTTCAAGAAAAAAGGGCATCTTATATCAAATGATTGATGTAAATATCAATTAGATAGCAGTTTGTTCCTATTACATATTTAAATTGTAACACCAACCATTTAAGGGCCTCTGTTCAGGTTTTCACATCTATCAGGTATGATAGTCGCTACTATTTGTGAGAAGTTACCGCCTATTCTCTGGAGCAATTTTTGTGTTTATTAGCCTAAATTATTTGCCCCTTATCAGTAACCATCACAAAACCTCATCATCACAAAAATAGCAGCAAAGGCTTATGGAGAATAACGTTGCAAGAGACTAAAAAGCAGCCTACCTTTTTTGTTCATGACTATGAAACTTTTGGTAAACACCCCGCACTTGATCGCCCCGCACAATTTGCAGGTGTTAGAACCGATCTCGATTTTAATATTATTGATGAGCCAGAAGTCTTTTATTGCGCACCAACAGACGACTATTTGCCCCAACCAGAAGCGGTGATGATCACCGGTATTACACCACAGCTCGCCTTAGCCCAAGGGGTCAATGAGGCTGAATTCGCTAAACGGATCCACCAGCAATTTAGCCAACCGAATACCTGTATTATGGGTTACAACAATATTCGTTTTGATGATGAAGTGACTCGAAATATTTTTTATCGTAATTTTTATGACCCCTACGCTTATAGCTGGCAGCAAGGTAATTCGCGTTGGGATTTATTAGATACTGTGAGAGCGTGTTTTGCGCTACGCCCTGAAGGGATTATTTGGCCTGAAAATGATGAAGGCTTACCTAGTATGCGCCTTGAACATCTAACAAAAGCGAATGGTATCGCCCATGAAAATGCTCATGATGCGATGTCCGATGTACTCGCCACCATAAATATGGCGAAGCTGCTCAAAGCCGCTCAACCTAGAATGTTCAACTACTTCTACCAGCTAAGAAATAAAAATAAAGTTAGCCAATTAATCGACATTGTCGATATGACACCGTTGGTGCATGTTTCTGGCATGTTTGGCGCTCTACGCTCCTATATTAGCCTTGTTTCACCATTAGCATGGCACCCAGACAACCGTAATGCGGTTATTATGTGTGATTTAGCGGCGGATATTTCACCCCTGGTTGATTTGCCCGTTGAGACTTTGCGTGAGCGCTTATATACCCCTAAAACGGAATTAGATGGCGAATTACCGGTTCCGATTAAATTAGTACACATTAATAAATGCCCTATTCTTGCGCCTGAGAAAACATTGCGTACAGAAGATGCTGAACGCACGGGGGTTGACCGCGATCTCTGCCTACGCAATTTGGAAATCTTACGTAAGCACCCCGATATACGTCATAAAGTGATTGAAATTTTTGCCCAAGCGCAACCATTTGAAGAGCCGGATGATGTTGATGCTCAAATTTACAGTGGCTTTTTCAGTAGCTCTGACCGCTCGACGATGGATATTATTAGAGAAACACCGGAAAAAAACCTGCCTGCGTTAGACCTCACTTTTGAAGACCCACGTATGAAAGAGCTATTTTTCCGTTATAAAGCACGTAATTACCCCTCAACCTTATCCTATGATGAGCAGCAACGCTGGTTGCAGCACCGCCGTGACTACTTTACTGAAAGCCGTTTAATGGAATATATGCAATCTATTGAGTCGTTAATGATTGAACATCAAAACGATGTTGAACGCTGTAAGCAGCTCAAAGCACTGGTCAATTACGCGGCTGAATTAGCCAGCTAATATAGGTGGGGCAGGGTTTCCTGCCCAAAAACAACGATTGCACTGATTAGTGATCGTGATGGCAACCACAATCCCCTTCCCAATTTTTACGTTTCGTTGTTTTGCCTAAACCGGGGTTCATGCTGTTAGTCGGATCGGCTTTTTTATAGAAAGATTTTAGCTGTGGCTGAGCTTTATATAGGTGGCCTACGTTATGCTCTGCGGGGTATTGTGCACCTCGTTCATCTAACAGCGCTAACATTTTCTCTTTCAATTCTTTTGGATCGACGCCTTTTTTCAATACATAATCTTGGTGCATCACATGACACATAAAATGCCCACAATACAGTTTATGAACTAACAATTTTTCAATTTCTGGCGGCAATTTTTCAAACCAATCACGATCATTTCGACGTAAAGCGATATCCAGCGGCAATACATCCTCAACATCTTTATTGTGTACCGCATGATAACGAACCGCCGATCCCGCTGCGGCAAAGCGGTGTAAAAATGCTTTCGCCCCTTCCTCTGGTGTACACTCAAAATACCCCCCATCCGCCGTTGCAAAGAAGGATTTCAGCCAAACTTTCGCCTCATCAATACCTTCACCCGCCATTTTTAACATCAGATGATGCTCATACTTATCACGAAATTGCTTCATACGTGGAGGTAAATGTGCAGGCCATAATTTACTGAGTAGCTGCATAGTGCGGTCAACAAGGTTTGACGGTAACAACGGTACTTTATTTAATACGGCATCAATTCGGCCTTTGATAGTAAAAAATAGTGGCATTTTGTCAGTGCCAAATTTATCTATCATTAAAAAGGTATCTTTTCCGTATACTTCAGCGATATCAAAACAACCGCGGTGCATATACTCACCTGCTACTGGTAAGTTTTTAAATTCACTAAGAATATGACGGCGAATGTCTTCCAGAACATCCGGATTGTTTGTGCCAATATAAAACACTTGTGTTGAGGTATCGGCAGGGAAAGTATCAAGGCGGACAGCAAATACAGCTAATTTACCCGCACAACCAGATGCTTCAAACAAGCGGCGCTCATCTGCGTTAAAGCGTGATGGTGTATCCGCATTCACATCACGAACTCGCTGAGCATATTCATGGTCTGACGCCAGCTTTTCACTGTGTTCAACATCTTCTGTTCGATAACGTCGATTTTGCAAGTTCGTTAAAATTTCTTCAGGTGTATCCCCTAAGTTAATCCCTAGGTGGTTTACTAACTCCACTTTTCCATCTTCATTTACTCGCCCATATAAGGCTAGCTCCGTATAAGCCGGGCCTCGGCGCACTAGGGAGCCACCTGAACTATTACAGATCCCGCCAACCACTGACGCCCCGATGCAAGAGGAGCCAATGAGGGAATGCGGTTCACGACCTAATGGTTTTAGTAATTTCTCGAGGTCATACAGCGTACTGCCTGGCATAGCAACAACTTGATTAAATTCAGGTAATACTTGAATTTGATTTAATTTTAATGTGCTAATAATAACGATATCACGATCATAATCATAACCGCTTGGCGTCGAACCTTCTGTCAGCCCTGTGTTCGCGGCTTGCATAATCACTATTTTATCCGCCTCGACACAGGCTTTAAAAACATACCATTGCTCTAACAACGTGGTAGGGAAGACGACCGCTATAGCATTACCGATACCTGAGCGAAACCCTTTGCGGTAACGTTCGGTTTTATGAGGCTTAGTCAGGATATTTTTTTTACCAACAATATTGGTGAGTGTCAGTAATAATCGTTGATTTTCAGGGCTGTTTACTGCATTCATTTCTGCGCCTTCCTGTCAGGGTAATTATCAATAAACTGTTCAATTAATTGTAATGTCATAATCATTTAACAACCATATCACATTATAAAGCGTTTTAGATTGAGATATCGGTGCAGTGTCACAATTAGCTGATTGGAAGGTTAAAACAAATAATAGACTAACAGCCTGAATAATAGGCAAAAAAAACAGCACTCTGAGGTGCTGTTTTTATTCAATCGACTAAATTAATAATCGCTCATTTGAGGCATTGGACGACGGAACATACGCGTCAATATCGCCATATAGACCAGACCGACAGCCGTCCAAATTAAGCCATATACCATTGAATCCTCTTCGATATTTAACCATAGTACACAAACGGTCAGCGTACCAATGACAGGCAAAATCAAATAGTTAAGGATATTCTTAATCCCATGTATACGGCGTTCACGAATGAAGAACTGGCTGATAACTGAAATGTTAACGAACGTAAACGCAATCAGTGCACCAAAGTTAATTAATGCTGTTGCAAAGTCCATCTCAAACCAAATAGCGCCAAGTGCTAACACACCGACCATTAATACGTTATAAGACGGAGTACGCCATCTTGGACTTACGTGGCCAAAGATTTTTTCTGGGAACACCCCATCACGCCCCATCACATACATCAAACGAGCACTACCTGCATGTGCAGCCATACCTGAAGCCAATACGGTAACACATGAGAAAACCAAAATAATGGACTGGAAGAATGCCCCAGCAACAAATCTCATAATGTCAGGTTGTGTTTCATTGATGTTTTTAAAGCGCGAAACATCTGGGAAAAATTGTTGTAAGAAGAATGACACGGTAATGAAAATAATCCCACCGATAAGTGCTGTCAGGAAAATAGCACGCGGGATCACTTTACCTGCATTTGGCGTCTCTTCTGACAGAGAGCTTAACCCATCAAAACCTAAGAATGAAAAGCAGAGTATTGTCGCTCCGGCTATCAGAGGGATCAATTCCGTGTGCTCATCAGCAAATGGTCGGAAGGTCCAAACTTCACCCGTTCCTTCGCCATTCGATACACCATGAATCACAATCAAGGTAAATACAACCATGACCCCTATTTGAATAATGGCAATCACGGTACTTAGATTAGCGATGACGTTGATACCGCGTAAGTTAGCGGCAGTCATCAGAATAACTAGCCCCACAACAAAAATAGCAGGCTCAACCGTTGGGAAGATATCTTGTAAATAAATCTTCGCTAATAATATGTTGATCATTGGCATAAAGATGTAAGACAGCAGCGAGGTCCATCCTACAAGGAAGCCAATATGTGGGCTCATTGATTTTTGAGCGTAGGTATACGCCGAGCCAGCAGATGGAAAACGTTTTACCAATTTGCCGTAGCTCAGAGCAGTAAATAGTATCGCAGCAAGTGCAATAATATAGGAAGTCGGGACGTGACCACCGGTTTTATCCGATACCATACCAAAAGTATCGAAAATCGTCATTGGCTGAATATAAGCAAGACCAATCATCACCACTTGTAACAGGGTGAGCGTTTTTGCCAGCTCTACGCGGTTGTTTGCACCAGTTTGGTTGCTACCGATGGATAATGGTACTGAATTATTTGGCATGATAAAGCCCTCCCATAACTTTCGATTGAGTACTATTTGACCTACTTAATCGACAGTTACTGGGAAGACTTTGCATCTGCCTATAGGCAGAGAAGAAAGATGAAAGGTTAAATGGTGAAGTTGCGAAGCAGCCGATTGCTCCGTAATCATCGATGCGGCAGCCACGGCCACCAGGCCCTGCTGCGAATGCGAAAAAGTAAGCCATGCAAGCATTCCTCAAATCGGTAGCATAAAATGTTTGCTACACGTAAAAATATAATTTATCTATCCGGCCTATTATCCGGCCCCATAAAATTAAACGAACTTAAAAAGCAAAAAAAAACCGATACCGGAAATTGAGGTATCAGTCATTTTTTTAGTTCGCGCATTTTGCACTTCAAGTTATCAAATAGCAATAGGTATTGTTAAAAAAACAGACAATATTTGATGAGAATTTTTGATAAATTTGCCGATTTTGCGCTGGTAGCTAATAACTTGTTTTCTTCTATAAATTTTTGCTATTAAAAGACATTTTTTACTCTTTTTCGCACGCCAAAAAACAAGGCCCTCTTAACTCAATAAGAGGGCCTTAATTCAGTTAGTTATCAAACTCATTAGAAGTTATAGTTAATACCTATATTGTATCGACGACCTTCTAATTCAGCACCATAGTTTGTTGAGTCAATGCGGCGATCTAGCACGTTATAGACACCACCGACAATATTTGCATTCTTGTTCAACTGGTAGCTTGCCCCTAAATCAAACAATGCATATGACGCCGTACCATTATTCATTGTCTCACCACGGCCTTGGTAATCAGACGTTTTACCGCGGAAATTCATGCGTGCCCATGTTTGCAACTCTTCAGTTGTATCCCATGTCAATGTCGTATTACCCATATGTTTTGGCTGCTTGTTTAGCGGCTTACCTTTATTGACACCACTTCTTTGTTCAGTGTCGGTGTAAGTATAGTTCGCCGAAAACGCTAAATTATCCAGAATGCCCCAGTTAAACGTTAACTCAACACCACGCATTCTTGCTTTATCAACGTTTTCACGGTCACTAACAAAACGGTATGGCTTACCATTATCACCAATACCATCATCTAATGTACAGTCTCTGATATTTGCATTGCTATTATCACAGCGTCTAACTTCTGTAATTTTATCTTTGAAATCGGTATTATAGATCGTGATCCCTGCGGTAATATTGTCTTGGTTATTCCAAATTACACCAATTTCTTCTGTAACACTTTTCTCCGGTTTCAAATTCGGGTTACCGTAAATCACTGCGTTACCTGCGCGCCCACCCGTTGATTGCCCCCAGTCTGCTGAAGATTGACGTAAGTCAGGTGCTTTATAACCTGTAGACACACCACCTTTGATGGTCCATTGGTCGTCAGCATGCCAAACACCATAAAGACGAGGTGTCCAGTGAGTACCATAGTTTTCGTCTTTATCCATACGGATACCGCCGGTTAAAGCGAAATCATTGGTCATTAACCATTCATCTTCCGCAAACAGCGCCCAGCTATAACGGTCAAGTTTGTTTAGTGCAAACTTATTATCACCTGCTTCTAATTTTTCCTTACGATATTGGCCACCTAAACTTAAACTGTGGTCACCAATTAAGAAGACACTTTGATTACGTATGATGAGATCATCAAATTTCATCTTACGAGTTGGGTTCTTAGTTTCATCGTATTGAATATAAGTATCAGTGTTAGCTAGGTCATAAACCCCTGTATGAGTTAATGCAGTATGCGTCATCTCATATTTACTAAAGCTGCTACTATCACCTTCTTTATACGTATAGCCTTCACGATAGTCCCTATGCTGGCTATCTTTTTTGAAATCCAAATCAAAGGTGTTCTTTTCATCTGGTGTTAATGACAGTGTTCCACCACCACTTGCAACGATTTGACGACCGAAACCATCAACGATTTTATCTTCACCACGGTGTGAATATTGACCGCTAAGCTTCACGCCTAACAAGCCATCAATCAGTGGACCAGAAGTATAGAAACTGCCTTGTCCAGTGTTTCCTGAATTTCTACGCTCAGTAATTGTTGTATCAGCACGTAAACTTGTCGTCCACTCTTGCTGCACACGGCGAGTAATAATGTTAATTACCCACCCATAGCATCAGAACCATAGAGGGAAGACATAGGCCCACGAACAACTTCAATACGTTCTATTGCGGGTAGTGGTGGCAGCCATCCCTGTTCGATACCTGAACCGTCACTATTTGGGCGCGTACTGCGCGTATCAACACGCTTACCATCAATCAAGATCATCGTGTATTTTGCATCCATACCACGAATACTGATATCTGAACTACTACCGCCGCCGGTGACTAGAACGCCCGGAACGTCTTTCAATGCATCGGTGACATCACGGTAAGCTTTATTTTCTAGTTGCTCACGCGTTACCACAGAAATAGACGCTGGCGCATCTTCAATTTTTTGTTGGAAGCCAGATGCGGTGGTAACCATAATCGTGTCTTTACTATCATCCGCAAATACAGGGGCTGCTGTGATTGCCGCAATAACGCTTATTGCAATTTTTCTTTTATTGAAAACTACCATTCCCAACTCTCCAAGAGATAATTTTGATTTGAATTTTGATATGACATAAGCTCAATATTCGGGTCTATAACCCTATCATTACTATTATTATTTTTTTGGTTATTAGATAATAAAAATTACCCATAGAAAATTTATGGTAAATACTATTTGTATATATTGAAATTTTCTATAACTAATTATCGCTAGAAAAATATAACCTTTATTCTTTTATTCAATTAATAGTGCCAATCTAAACTTCATTGACACTATTAATTTATATCAAAACTAGCTCGCTAACTTATCCACTAAGCCATCAATTAAAACTTGTGGTACCCCTTGAGAACAGCGCTCTATTCGCCCCCTAACACCGTACACATCAGCCAAGCTATCTGGCGTAATCACGGCCTCTGGTTCACCTTGAGCAATCAGTTTGCCTTTTTTTAGCATTAAAACATGTTCAGCATGTCTTAACGCAATATTGATATCATGAACCACAACCACCGTAATAATATTGCGACGCTTTGTTTCTTTCGCCACTAAATCCATAACGTGATATTGGTAATTTAAATCTAATGCACTTAATGGCTCATCTAATAACAATAAGTTTGGTTGACGAATTAATGATTGTGCCAAACCAACCAATTGCTTTTGACCACCTGATAATTGGTCTAAATAACTTAATGCTAAATGTTCAATACCTAATTGACGCAATAAATGCATCACTTCATCTTTACTATTTTCATTACTCAGACCACCCGATGCTCTTTGAGCAACGATCACTGATTCCAAGACATAAAGATGAACACCTGCTGGTAAGCTTTGAGGTAAATAGACAACATTTTGCGCACGCTGAGCAAAGTTTTGCTGTGTTAAATCCATTCCATCTAACAGCAATTGCCCTGTAGCTTTATTTAAACCAGCCAAAGAGCGCAGCAGAGTCGATTTGCCGCTTCCATTTGGCCCTAATAACACAGTGATCTGACCTCTTGGTAAAGCTTCTGTTGTCAGCCCTTCAATCACAGGGTTTTTAGGATAACCTGCATTAAAGCGATTAATAATCAGGCCATCTGTCATGACACACTACCTCTATGACGTAAAATAATACTTAAGAAGAACGGTACACCAACGAGTGAGGTCACAATACCAACAGGAATAATGACACCCGGTATAATATTTTTAGATGCAATAGATGCCATGGATAAGACTAAGGCACCAATTAATGCGCTTGCTGGCAAATAAAAGCGGTGATCTTCACCAAACATCAAGCGCGCGATATGAGGAGCAACCAGACCGATAAAGGCGATAGGCCCCACAAATGCGACTGCCAACGCTGATAAGATACTGATACGCAACAATGTGGTTAAACGTAACCGACGGACATCAATACCAAAACTAATCGCTCGGTCTTCGCCCAACCTCAGTGCAGTCAGTTTCCATGAACTCATCATCGCCAATGGGAAAATTAGAGCAAAGACGAGTGTCATCACACCGAGTTTTACCCATGTTGCTTTTGAAAGGCTCCCCATTGTCCAGAATACTAGACCTTGCAGAGTGTCCTCTGTGGCAATAAATTGCATCATTGAAACTAAAGCATTAAAGGTAAATACCAATGCGATACCAAACAATACGACACCCGATGTTGCAACGCGCGTCCAACGGGTCACCGCATCTAACATCAGTGCAGCCAATAGTGCAAAAATAAAGGCATTCGCTGAAATTACCCACTGATCAGGCACACCAGGAATAGCAATACCGGAAACAATCGCTAATGCCGCACCGAAAGCAGCGGCATTGGAAACACCGAGGGTAAATGGACTTGCCAACGGGTTATTCAAGATAGTTTGCATCTCGGCCCCAGCAAGGCCAAGTGACATGCCAATCACAACGGCCATAAGGGCATAAGGCAAACGAATATCCCAAACAATCACACGAGTTCCCGCTTCTACAGATTCAGGGGATACGATGGTTTGCCATAATTTTTCTAGCGATAAGCCGGATGGGCCTAATGTGAAATCAATAACCAATGATAATAAGATTGCAGCGATGATCACGGCAATCCATGCTACCCTACGACGTAACATTTTTTGATAATGCTGCTTCACACCATTATCATTTTCTCTCACTGACGGCTTAACAGTTGATATAGACTCGGTAGTAAGACTCATTATTATTACCTACAAAATTTACTTCTCACTTACCCAATAGATGCCGGTTGGCTCAACTGCAAGAAATTGGCTATGTAATTCATTCAAGGTTTTTTGCGGGTCCAGATCAGCAAACTGCTCCGGATAGAACCATTTAGCAAATACTTGAGTCGCTAATACGTTGTAGGGAGAATTGTAATAGTTATGCCAAATTGCATAGTCTTTGCCATCTTTCACCGCTGACAAAGAGCTAATTCCTTTGCGTTCAGTAATTTTTTTCAAGCTACTTTTTGCATCTTCAACAGTGCCTTGTGCCCCTAATTGCACTCCGACATCTTTACTGCCGGGAGCTTTAGCACCTGTTGCGATATAAATTTGTGGGTCAACAGCGATAACCTTTTCTAGGTTCATATTACCCAAGGCACCGGGTAGCACATCTTTGGCGATATTTTTCCCACCCGCTAGGTCGATAAAATTCCCCATGTTCCCGTTGCCTGCGGTTCCACAACAATCTTCAAATGCACCAGCACGTAAATCAATAAACACGGTAGGCTTTTTATCTTCAGGGATTTTACTGGTGATATCAGTCACTAATTTTTGATTTTTTTCGTAAAAATCAGCATATTTTTCTGCAGTCTGTTCGCGATTTAATGCTTTCCCAAGCATACGGATACTCGGTAGCGTGTTTTGCAGTGGATTGTCTCTAAAATCAACAAACACAACAGGCACACCCGCCTTTTCTAACTGCCCTACTAACTCACTATTTTTACCGGGACCATGACCAGAGAGGCCAAAAATCGCAATGTCTGGATTCAGTGTTAATACTTTTTCGGCACTGACACTATCAGCGCTGGTATTACCAATTAATGGAATATTATCAATTTGAGGGAACTTAGCTTTATAAGCCGCGTAAGTTTGTGGATCAAGTTTACGTAAGTCGCCTTGCCAGCCAACAATTCTATCAAGCGGTTTATCGCCTTCAAGTAAAGCAATTGCACTCAACAAACGGCCTTCACCAAGTAAGATACGATTAACATTATCAGGTACTTCAACCGTTCTACCAGCAACATCAGTGACTGTTGCAGCCAATGAGCTAATACTGATACTCATCACAGAGCCTGCAAATAATGCTAAACCTATCCCTTTTGCTAACGACTTTGCCATCAACTTCACATCAAACCTCTTATCCCCTTTATTTTGGTGCCCATAACAATAAAGCAAATAAGAATACTTATCAATACGATTGCTGATTTAATTCCATCTATGTATTGAATTGTGATCGTGGACGAAAATTTTTGTTAATCAATTGATAAATTGGCTATTTCGTCTTTAAAAAAGAAGATAACGCCAGACTCAGCATGTAAAGCATATCATGAGGAAACGACCCGATTATTCGGTTTTTCCCATTATAAAAAATGCCAATCAACGTTCGAACTGACCCCAGTTCATTGTTGATTGGCATTTTTATTTATAACTTACTGTTATTGAATATGTGTAAATAATTTAAGCAATTATTTATTCAGATTTTCACGGTAGCTTGGGAATTCCATGTCTTTATAACGAATAATTGACGTTTTTTTGGCTATTTTATAGCCAAACCAAATTGCTAAAAATAATGGAATACCAATATAAGTGGCTGTAACCCCTACCCAATCAATTTTATCTTCTAAAAACGCTTGATAGTTTTGCCCTAATGTAATCACTAAACAGAGAACAAAAGCAAAGATAGGACCAATTGGGAAGAAGCCCGAACGATAAGGTAAGTCATTAATATCCTTACCTTGCGCAATATAACCTTTACGGAAACGATAATGGCTAATTGCAATCCCCAACCAAGCAATAAACCCTGTCATACCTGAAGTATTCAGTAGCCATAAGTAGACAGTTTGGTTACCAAACATTGAACTTAGGAAGCACAGAGCAGCAATTACCGTAGTGGCAAATAGCGCATAACGCGGTACCCCACCTTTTGAGAGGCGAGCAAAAATGCGTGGTGCTTTACCTTCACGGGCTAAGGTATACAGCATACGTGTTGAGGCGTACATCCCTGAGTTACCTGCCGATAGTACCGCCGTTAAAATAACCGCATTCATTACTGCTGCTGCCGATAGCAACCCAGCATTTTCAAATACTAAGGTAAATGGGCTAACACTAATATCTTTAACATCATTGCGCAGTAGATTAGGATCTGTATATGGAATAATCAAACTAATGATCAAGATTGCAAAGATATAGAACAAAAGGATACGCCAAAATACTTTACGTACTGCTTTAGGGATATTCTTCGCAGGGTCTTGAGATTCACCCGCGGCGATACCAATCAGTTCGGTTCCTTGGAAAGAGAAGCCGACAATCATCGCCACACCAATCATGGCAGAGAAACCACCAGCAAATGGTGCATCCCCGATGGTCCAGTTATGCCATCCCGCATTTTCAGCACCACTCATGATACCAAAAATCATCAATACGCCGACAACGATGAAAATAACAACGGTTGTCACTTTAATGAGTGAGAACCAATATTCTGCCTCACCAAACCCTTTAACAGAAATATAGTTCAGTAAGAAAATGACGGCTAAAAATATTGCGCTCCAAATCCAACCCGGCGTATCAGGGAACCAGTAAGTCATGACCAGTTGCGCGGCAACCAAGTCGACAGCAATAGTTACAGCCCAGTTATACCAATAGTTCCAGCCTAATGCGAAACCAAAACCTTCATCAACATATTTAGCGCCATAGGTCGCGAAAGAACCTGACACTGGCATATAAGCCGCAAGTTCACCTAAGCTGGTCATCAAAAAATAGACCATTAAGCCGATAATTGCATAAGAAAGAAGCGCCCCGCCGGGACCTGCTTGTGCAACGGTTGCACCGGATGCAACAAAGAGGCCGGTGCCAATGGAGCCGCCAATGGCAATCATTGCAAGATGGCGAGCTTTCAACTCACGACGTAATTTGCTTTGTCCGCTACCTTGTACCGTAGTGGTTTGTTGTTCTGACATCTGTTCCCTGTTTTTCTTTATTTAATCAATATTGAAGGAATTCTAGCAAAACATCCTGTCAGAACTAAGTAACTCTTGGCAGTTATAAGATACCTTCATAATCCCAACGGAATTATTAGTAAAACACTTATATCCTATGCATCATAGTTCAAATAACAACCTTGTTGACCATTTGGGTTTATACGATCCATAAACTTTGTTAAATCACCGACACATTACTTGCAATAATCTAATAAGTTTTTAATTGCATTAGATAAATGTTTTTGGCGGTGATAAATCAAATACAGTGTTCGCTGTAACTGTAGCCCTTCAACCTCTAGCTCTACTAACGACCCGTTCGTCAATTGCTCCTCAATAACGCGTCTTGATAAGCAACTGATCCCCATACCAAAGCGAACTGCATGCTTAATGGCCTCCGAATTACCAAGCTCCATAAAAATATGAAAACCCGGTAAATGAGCAAATAACAGCTGATCGAGCACATCTCGTGTACCTGAGCCTCTTTCACGCAGCACCCAAGGCGCATCACGTAACTCTTTTAAGGTGAGTGTTCTTCCCGCCAATGGATTACTAGGAGCCGCAAATATCACCAATTCATCTTTTAGCCATGGTTCGGTAATTAACTCGGGGCTATGGCACACGCCTTCAATAAGACCCACATCAGCGCGAAATTCCATCACCGCTTTAATAACTTCCTCTGTATTACTGATATTTAACTCTAATGGGATCGTCGGGTGGTCACGACGATACTCCGCCAGCAGTGATGGCAGCATGTAATTACCAATTGTGGTACTGGCAGCGAGACGCACCGCCCCCATCTCTTTTTTGAATAATTGTTCTACTTCCAACGCTTGTTCAAGCAACGCCAATGCCTTTGGATAGAGCAGCCGACCATGCTCATTAGTCACAAGCCGTTTGCCTACTCGGTCAAACAGTTGTACTCCAAGTTGCCCTTCAAGGTCGGTCAACGACGCACTTACAGCAGATTGCGATAAAGCGAGTAATTGGGATGCTTGCGTCGTGGAGCCACTTTTTAGTACTTCCGTAAATACCTCGAGTTGCCTAAGTGTTATTCGCATACAGGTAGCCCCAACATTGTTCACTAGAGTTTGTAATAATATTGTTAATATTAACGATTTATTACCAACTTACCAGAAGAAACTTATAACCAGAAATTCAGATAGATTATATATAAACAATCAATTTAAATTATTATAGTTTTTGTTATATGCTTATTCCAAAATTATCTATACCCTGAATAAACTGCTTTTATGAAGGGTATTAGTCGTAACTAAAGGTAAGGTTATGGATAAAAGCAATACAAAAACGTTAGTACAGAGCGCACAGCACCCAGCTCTAAAACTAATTTCAGGTATTATTTTAGCGGGAGTTTTAACCGCAATTTCGATATATCTTGGAGAGCAGCAATGGTTTATTGATGTCGGTTTAGGCGCCCTGACATTGGCAATTTTATTAGGCATCATCGTCGGGAATACAATCTCCCCTGCTATTAGTCATCGTTGTGATGAGGGGATCAAATTTGCCAAACACTATTTTTTACGTGCGGGGATCATACTTTATGGCTTTCGCCTAACATTCCAACAAATTACTGATGTTGGTGCCACAGGGTTGCTCATTGATGCACTTACCCTCGCATCCACTTTCTTGTTGGCCTTTTGGTTAGGTAAAAAGGTGTTTGGACTCGATGATGAAACCACTTTTTTAATCGGTGCAGGTAGCAGTATTTGCGGAGCCGCAGCGGTTATGGCGACAGAGCCTGTTGTCAAAGCCTCTGCCAGTAAAGTTGCCGTCGCCGTTTCAACGGTGGTGATTTTTGGTACTATCGCCATTTTTGTGTATCCATGGCTTTATCAACTTAATGCACATTTTGGTTGGTTCACACAGACCCAAGACACCTTTGGTATTTATATTGGCTCAACAGTGCATGAAGTCGCTCAAGTCGTCGCTATCGGTCACACTATCGGCCCTGACGCAGAGAATGCTTCCGTGATCACCAAAATGATCCGAGTGATGATGCTTGCACCCTTCTTAATTATTTTATCTGCTTATTTGAGCCGCCGCTCTGCGGTCGCTAAAGGACAAACAGCCCAAAAAAGCAAAATCACGATCCCTTGGTTTGCCGTTATCTTTATTCTGGTCGCTGCGTTCAACTCGTTCAATTTGATACCGACAGAAATAGTAAAACACATTATCACGTTAGATACCGTATTGTTGGCGATGGCCATGGTTGCCCTCGGTTTAACAACTCATGTTAGTGCAATACGTCAGGCGGGGATCAAACCATTATTGATGGCGCTTATCTTATTTGTATGGCTAATCATTGGTGGTTTCGCCATCAATGCCATTATCCAGACTATCCTATAAACTCTTTGTTCATTTTTTAATTTGGTCGCATTTAATGCGACCTTTTTGTTGATTTCATTTATTCGCCTATTAATGGCATACTTCTTCATAAAAGAAGGAGTCAAGAATGAAATATGTTGGAGCACACGTCAGCGCTTCTGGAGGCGTTGATCAAGCTGTTATTCGCGCTCATGAAATTAACGCTACGGCATTCGCGCTGTTTACCAAAAATCAGCGCCAGTGGAAAGCCCCACCTCTTAGCGAGGAGGTGATTGAAAAATTTAAGGCTAACTGTGCAAAATACGGTTATGGTAAGCACCAAATTTTACCGCATGACAGTTACTTAATTAATTTAGGTCATCCAGAGCAAGAAGCGTTAGAAAAATCACGCATCGCATTTATTGACGAAATGCAACGCTGTGAGCAGCTTGGTATTGACCTACTCAATTTTCACCCTGGCAGCCACCTGAAAAAAATCGATATAGATGATTGCTTAGCTCGTATTGCCGAATCTATCAATATCGCCCTAAATGAAACTCAAGGCGTCATTGCCGTCATCGAAAATACGGCGGGGCAAGGTTCAAACTTAGGCTATCGTTTTGAACATTTAGCAAAAATCATTGAAGATGTGGATGATAAAAGCCGAGTAGGTGTTTGTATTGATACTTGCCACGCCTTTGCAGCAGGCTATGATTTGCGAACAGAGGAGGCTTGTGAAGAGACTTTCAAACAGTTTTCTGACATTGTTGGTTTTGAGTACCTCAAAGGTATGCACTTAAATGATGCCAAAAGTGAGTTTGCCAGCCGAGTCGACCGTCACCATAGCTTAGGGGAAGGTAATATAGGCTACACACCTTTTAGTTACATAATGAAAGACCCTCGTTTCGATGGCATCCCTCTGATCCTTGAAACCATTAATCCAGATATTTGGCCTCAAGAAATTGCTTGGCTAAAATCACAGCAAAAATAACCAGTCACTATCTATAAAGCATAAAGGCGGCAAGTTAACCTCCGCCGCCTTTATCGTTTTACAGTGATTCCATCTCAATTTTTGCCATCATATCGGCAAGCTTATTACGATTTTTTAAGCCAACATCAGGCTGTGATACGGATAACGCTGAAATAGCCGTGGCCATACGCAATGTGTGTGCGCTAGATTCACCATTCAGTAAGCCATAAGCGAGGCCTGCAACCATTGAATCACCAGCCCCCACCGTGCTGATCACTTCACAACGAGGCGGTTTAGCTAACCAAGAGCCTGAAGCATTCACCCATAATGCCCCTTCTTCACCAAGCGAGATAACCACATGAGAAATGCCTTTATCGCGTAATTCATGTGCTGCCGCAATGACATCTTTCAATTCAGGTAACTTGCGACCCACCCACATTTCTAATTCATGGCGATTGGGTTTCACTAACCAAGGCGAGGCTTTTAACCCTGCTTTTAATGCTTCACGGCTACTGTCGAAAATGATACATGGACATAATTGACGCAAGCGGCTCATCCAACGAGTGAATTCTTCGGGATCAATCCCATTTGGTAGGCTACCACTCACCACCACCATATCAAAATGGCCTAACCAATTGAGTGACTCCGTTGAGAAACGGTTCCAATCTTCTTTACTGACTTCAAAGCCAGAAAAGTTGAAATCTGTCGATTCACCATTATCTTCTGTCAGCTTTACGTTGATCCTTGTGCGTCCTGACACCATGTAAAAGCGGTTTGCCATACCATTATCACTAAAGAAGTGTTGGAATTCTTCTTGGTTATCTTTCCCCATGAAGCCGCTAACTGTGATATCAATACCAAGATCTCGTAGAACTTTCGCGACATTAACGCCTTTGCCTCCTGCATTGAGGCTAGCCGTCTTCACTAAGTTGACTTCACCGACTTCGATTGATGGACATAGCCCAACAAGATCATAGGCAGGATTTAATGTAATTGTAGCAACCCGGCGAGTCATAACCTCGAATCTCCCTTATCATTATCGTCATGTGTATGCAGCCATAGTTATACCATTAAAACACAATGGCTTCAGTGATATTTGTAGTTTTTCCTGATTGTTTTTCTGCTATAAACTGGCAGAATCGCACCGAATAGAATAAAAAAAGAAAGGAGAAGTTGATGTCTACTGTTGATGGCGTTGTCGTTGGTGTTGGCGTAATTATCACGAATTCACAAGGCCAAATTTTAATGGGCAAACGCAGCAGCAAGCACGCACCATACTGGTCAATATTTGGGGGGCATGTCGATGCTGGGGAATCATTCGAAACCTGTGCTATTCGTGAAATAAAAGAAGAAATTGGTATTGATATTACCGCCCCAACGGTTTTTGGTATTAGTAACAATATAAACACCTATCACCAAGAAGGTAAACATACTGTCTCTATCTGTATGCATGTTGAATATAATGGCGATATCGAGCCGCAAATCATGGAAAAAGATAAGTGCGAAAGCTTGATGTGGGTATCCCCGAATGAACTCCCAGAACCCCATTTTGAGGCTAGCCGTAATGCCATTGACCTCTGGCTAAACCAACAATTTTATCATCACCCCGCTTAATCGCTTTACTCAGGTACAAATAGCTCAAGGCTATTTGTACAATAATCACCCAACCTATTATTACTACTCTTAATTTTACCTATTTGTGCTTTAATTATTGTTTACATCAACATGCCTCAACTGTATCATTAAGCTAGTACAAAGAAACATTAATCGGGAGTTTCCATGTCTGTTGATGCAGTAAAAACAAATAAGCAGCCCTCCATCTTAGGTGGGGCGATGATCATCGCGGGTACAGCCGTTGGCGCTGGTATGTTTTCAATCCCCATGGTGACCTCCGGTGTCTGGTTTACAGGCTCTATCCTACTTTTGCTGTATACCTTTTTTTGTATGCTGCTTTCAGGATTAATGATTTTAGAAGCCAATATGAATTACCCTGCTGGCGCAAGTTTTCATACCATGGTTAAAGATTTACTTGGGCCTGTATGGAACTCAATTAATGGGCTATCCATTACTTTTGTCCTTTATATTTTAACGTATGCTTATATTTCCGCGGGTAGCTCGATTATCTCGGAAAATTTATCTTCCTATATAAAAATGGACGTTCCACAAGCCGTTTCTGGATTGTTCTTCGCACTTCTGGTTGCCTTTGTTGTTTGGTTATCTACGCGTGCCGTCGACCGTTTAAGTACCATTTTAATTGGTGGTATGGTTATCACCTTTATTATGTCAGTTGGCGGTATGGTCACCACAGCCTCACCTTCGATTCTGTTTAACCAAGTCGATCAAGGCAATACACATTATTTACCTTATGCCCTCGCTGCACTGCCCTATTTGCTGACATCGTTCGGCTATCACGGTAACGTTCCTGGGCTTGTAAAATACTATAATAAAGATAGCCGTTCTGTGGTTCGTAGCCTTGTCTATGGTGCGATTATCACCGTTGCCATTTATATCTTGTGGCAGTATGCGGTCCAAGGGAATATTCCACGCTCTGCCTTTATCCAAATCCGTGAGGACGGCAATAATATTGGTGCACTGCTTAAGCAAATGAATTTGTCTACCAACAGCGATTTTATTTCGAAGTTTTTGAATTTGTTCTCGTATATGGCACTGGCAAGTTCATTCTTAGGTGTATCTTTGGGGCTGTTTGACTTTATTGCTGACTTCTTTAAATTCAACGATAGCAAACAAGGCCGTTTAAAATCTGCCTTAATCACTTTCCTGCCACCGGCTGTATTTGCCCTAGCTTTTCCTAATGGCTTTATTTATGCCATTGGCTTTGCAGGCCTCGCTGCCACTATTTGGGCAGTGATTGTGCCCGCGCTGATGGCAAGGGCAAGTCGTAAGCGTTTCCCGAATAACAGTTATAGGGCGCCTGGCGGCATTGGTATCATCCTATTTGTTATCTTGTTTGGTGTCATTAATGCCGTAGCACACATACTCTCCTTATCTGGTTTACTGCCTGTTTACTGATGATACCCTCCCCAACATCACCGTTGGGGAGATTTTTTTTATTGAAAAGTACGTTTCCTATCTTGCCTAATCGCCTATCTGCGAGTAATTTTGTCGCACTCTTTTCTGACGATAATAAAGAAGGTTATTTATGGCAAAAGCCAATGAGATCAAACGCGGGTTTGCGGTGAGTTACAACGGCAAGCTGCTCTTGGTTAAAGATATCGATATTCAGGCACCAAGCGCTCGTGGCGCCAGTACTTTATATAAAATGCGCTTTACTGATATTAAGACTGGCCAAAAAGTCGAAGAACGCTTTAAAGGTGATGATATTTTAGAAACCATCTCTTTAACTCGTCGCGCTGTTAGCTTCTCTTATATCGACGGTGATGAATATGTTTTCATGGATAATGAAGACTATACGCCTTATCTCTTTAAACGTGCAGACATTGAAGAGGAGCTGTTATTTATCCCTGAAGAGGGATTGCCTGGCATGCAGGTGCTCACGATGGATGGGCAAGTATTGGCGCTCGAACTTCCACAAACCGTTGATATGGTTATTGTAGAAACAACACCTGCAATTAAAGGTGCTTCAGCCAGTGCGCGAACAAAACCTGCAACAATGGCAACAGACCTAACGGTTCAAGTCCCTGAATACCTCACGAGTGGTGAAAAAATTCGTATTCATATTCCTGAACGCCGCTATATGGGCCGCTGCGATTAATTAGATATATCACCTATGGGCATTAGCCCATAGGGCTTTCTTTTTCTTAAACAAATTAAACTAACTTCCTACCTAATAAACCGCTTAAGTTTTTTTATTCAGTTATATGTCAGTGTATACACACCCAACGTCTGTTCTTTATTTATCCATTTAAAGCTTTGAGTGCCTTGACTATTAGGCAATTCATGGATGCCTACTCTCAATTTTTTTAAAGACGTTTTTGTTATTTCTGGTTTACCTTTATTGCTAGACCAACATGTGGTTTCAATATGCCCATCAATTGCACCAATTTGACATGGAGGCATAACAATTGCACCGATAAAGGTAATCGTTCCACCGCCAACATAGTTTTTTTCTTTTGCTTGAACACTACCAAAAGGAAAAAAGCTAAAAATGGTTATTGCTAATAGCGCTGTCAAAGAAATTTTATTTGCTGTAAGTTTCATAAAAGTCATCCGCTTAAAATTAGGTTATCGTCATCTGCGATGAATTATTTATATCTGTAATAATTTTTTACTTTTTATTACTGAATAACCGAATCTTAATTTGAATGAATGAAACAATATTTAACTTACAGTCGTAGTTTTTTATTTTTCTCAAACTCTAAGAAATAACACATAATTAGTTAAGTTGATCACAAATTTGAGACGATCACACATATTGCAACTCCCATTAGGTTTAATCTATTAAAATTAGTACGGATATTTTTAGAAATAGAAGCCTTAACAATAATCGTTATGATCACTAATAGACTTATAACCTAATTCACTATGAAAACATTACTTTCAAAAACCATCGAATTGACGCCATCCCTCTTGATTGCAAGTGGTCGGCAACGTGCATGCTATCAGCATCCCGAGCGTGATGATTTATGTGTCAAAGTTCATCATTCAAATAGAGATGATCGAGAAACAATACGTGAAATTAAGTATTACAAACGAATTTACCGAAATAAATCATCATCAGATGCGATTGCCCATTATTATGGCATTCAAAAAACCACGTTAGGTACAGGCTACGTATTTCAGTTAATAAAAGATAAAGCGGGAAATGTATCCAATACGCTGGATTATTATTTAAAAAATAAAAATGCTTTTTTAAAACATCAAAAAAATATGAGAATTGCCTATGATATTTTTAAAAAGACTGTTTTTAAAGATGCAATAGTGACAATGGCATTAAAGCCTTACAATATTGTTTATCAATTAGGCTATAAACCCCACGGCCAATTTTTTATCATTGATAATCTAGGTTGTGCGACCTTAATTCCCGTCGACTACTTTTCATCTACAATCGCTCGAGCCACACTCACTCGTCGATTTACCGATTTTGAACAGCGAATGCTAAGAGAATATCACGTCAAACTGGCTAATATGCAAATAAACTAGTGGCAAAACGATATTGCGTTGCTTTGATCTTGCGGCGCAATATCGTATGCTTCACCATCGTATTAGATTATTCAATTTAGAAAAATTTAAACTTCTTTACAATTCAAAAAAGCCTGTAGACGCTGTTATACTATTAAGCAAATGTTGTTTCACTCAAAGCGTGATCTAGATCGTTATTTTTACTCGATTATTTGAGTACCTAACGATAACACACACACTTTTTTAACTCTAAATGTACAAAAGATGATACACATCCATGCTTAATATAATGTTTTGTAAATTATTACCTTATTAACTCGCCATTTTGCTTTCGTTTATGTATGCTCTCTATGTTTGGCGAAATAAGTATGCAACTGCCAAACTCTAACGGTGAGTGTTTAACAGTTTGTTGTTATGTTGACATAACAAATGTGTCGCCAACGCAGCAAATCGTCGTTTTGCTCATATACAAGTTTTAGTTGTTCTGTATTAAACGCTTTCTGTGAAAAGCCAGTGTCGCATTTTGTAAAATGCGCTTTTCACAGGGATAAGTTTACGTTTGTTGTGTGGAAAAAAACACAATAAGAAATGGCAAGGGATATTAACAATAATGGCAACATCTGAAAAATTTAAGCGCAACATTTTGCGCATCATACCAGCAATAGCAATTGCCGCGACACTGTCAGCTTGTACTGCCCCTGATTCTTCAAGAAATGCTCAACGTACCACTCATTCTGAACCACGTATGTTAAATGGTTCTTCCGATTCGTTAGCAATGGCTTCTCAAGATGAGTTCGAACAACTCGTTCAAAGCGTCGATACCAAATCGAAGATCATGAATCAATATGCAAATTGGAAAGGTGTGAGATATCGTCTTGGCGGTACAACAAAAAGTGGTATTGATTGTTCAAGCTTTGTGCAACGTACCTTTATTGAACAATTTGGTGTTGCCTTACCACGTACGACCTCAGAGCAAGAGTCTTCCGGTAAGAGTGTTAACCGTAACAATTTAAAAGCAGGTGACTTGGTTCTCTTTAAAACCGGTCGCCGCATGAAGCATGTTGGTATCTATATTGGTGACAATAAGTTTGTTCACGCCTCTACCAGCAGTGGTGTTATCGTATCAGAAATGACCAATGAGTATTGGAGCAAACGGTACTACGCTGGTCGCCGCATCATTAATGGTTCATAACCGATAATACCTTTTTAAATTCCTTGCCAATAAAAAAGCTTCCAAGTTAAAAACTGGAAGCTTTTTTATTGCGTTCAATAGCGATGTTAGGATGAATAAAAACCTGACTCAAGCTCCGCGATAGCAACACCAGCCGCCTTTAAGCGGCACATGGCGGCAAGTTCATCACTAGCATGAATAAAGAGGCAAATTTCTTTTTGCCATTCTAAAATCGCACTTTCAATTTGCAATTCAGACAATGATTCTGACAACTGCTTCATTGCAATGCAATCTGTAGCACAGTCATGGCTGAGTAATTTCAGCCCCACAAGTTTATCGCTATCGAAGTCATCTGTAGGTACGACTTCAACGTCCGTGCCTATTTTCCCAGATAACCAGCGGTAACTTTGCGGCAGCCTGTGCACAACCGAAAGACCTGATTTTTCCACAACAAATTCCTATTGCTACCTAAACCATCATAGTGTTCGTTGAACGAAGGCTATTTACTTAATCAACGCTTCGCTGAGGCTGCCTTTATGGCGAGATACCTACGAGCCTTAAGCTTTGACTCTCCCTCCTCTAAATAAATGTTTAGAGGTCAGTAAACGATATCAAACTTCGTTCAAACCGAATTCGCGACAAAGCCCAAAAGTAACGGGTTTGTTAAATATACATACCTAAATATAACATTAAATATTACTCGTGTCGTTAAATTTTTGTGACATAAATCCTTGCATGCACATTTTTTTACTATGAATGTTAAATTTTAAATTTTTTTTGATCTTAAAACTCAACACAGAGACTAACTATTAGTCATTTTTTTTACATTATTAAACGGGCATTAATAATAAGCTGAGTAATTTTGAAGAAAACTCACTAACTCCACCAACTTATGACTTAACTGCAATTACCTGAGTTTAATACACAAATTTAACAAATCGCTATCAAATGATTATTGATTTAGATCATTTTTATTCATACTTTCCAATTTTACTGGCAAAAAATTCGGTTTTACCGAGTAATTAATTTTTGCTTAACACTATATAAAAAGAGATGGTCACGAAATGAAATAAGTACGAAGGAAACCACTGTTTCATCCATGAAACAGCCAGTCTTATTGGATTAATTTATTTTTTGGCGCGTTTCGCCAATAAAACAAATAGCATTGAGCAAGCCACGCACGCAACCATAGAGCCAACCATCGGCCATGCTGACTTAGCGGGGATCATTGATAGTAAAGTTCCTATCAAAGCCCCAATGGAAAAACGGATTGTTCCCGCTAATGAGGAAACCGTACCTGCAATATGTGGATAATTATCTAAAATTACCGCCATTGCATTTGAGGTTATCATTGCAATCCCACTGACATAAATCGCCACACCAAGCACCAGAGCCCAGAAGCCAACATCCATTGCCGTGGTCGCCAGTAACCAAATTCCCATGGTGAATTGGACAATGATCCCTAGGTAGAGCATGCGCTCTGCCCCAAAGCGCCTAACATAACGACCATTAAATGTGGTCATAATGAATAAGAAAATAATATTAATACCAAAAAAGTAACCAAAATTTTCTGGCGCCACGCCATTCAGTTCAATATAAACAAACGGGCTCGCATTCAAAAATGAAAACATTCCCGCAAATGAAAATGAACTCGCTAAAATATAAAACAGCACTTGTTTGGCACGAAAAAGGGTTGCAAACTGCCTTAATGTATTACCTAAATGAAAGGGTTGCCGTTTCTCAACAGGTAACGTTTCACGTATAAATAAACTCACTAAAATAACCGCAATCACGGCCGCTATCGAAATACTCCAAAAAATGGCATGCCATGAGAACCATAACATCACCTTGCCACCTAAAATCGGTGCCAATAGTGGGGCTATTGTCATCACTAAAACAACAAATGACATGCTGCGTGAAAACTCATCACGCGTAAACATATCCCTCATTAATGCGTTGATCACAACACTAGCTGCCGCAGCAGCAAAACCATGTAGGAAGCGAAACAAGATGAGTGATTCGATTGACTCAGAAAGCGCACATGCTGCTGAGGCGATGGCAAATACGATGACGCCGCCTAAAATCACAGGCTTACGACCCAGACTATCGGCCATTGGACCATAAAATAGCTGCCCAATTGCAAAGCCAAAAATATAGCTATTAAGCGTCATCTGGATACGCCCTTCATCGACATTGAAGTACTCACCCATCACTAAAAAGCTAGGTAAATACATATCAATGGCTAAAGGCATAAGCATTGATAATAAGCCTAATATTAATATCAACCCTATGTAGGATGATTTTTGCTGTTGCACTCTTTAAACTCCTATCTCGCTCTCGCCTGATACGACACACCTTAAAGATATGTCGCACACCAGAAACGATTTTATTTATTTTTATTAATAATTTATCGTTAGCGCGGAACGATAACGCTGTTGATTTCGTCTTCGGTTAACTCACGATACTCGCCGGGAGCAAGATCATCATCGAGCCAAATATCACCAATACGCTCGCGGTGTAGCCCACAAACATGATTTCCTACTGCTGCAAACATTCTTTTTACTTGGTGATAGCGCCCTTCGCTGATGGTCAATAGCACTTCTTTTGGAGAGATGACCTCCAACTGAGCTGGCTTGGTTGGATATTTTTCGCCATTTAGCATGACGCCTTCGGCAAAGCGTTTTGCAACATCGTCAGCAATGTCGTTTTCTAACTCAACTCGATACGTTTTTTCACAGTGGTGCTTGGGAGAGGTTATGCGATGTGACCACTGACCATCATCGGTTAGCAATACTAACCCTGTGGTATCAATATCAAGGCGCCCTGCTGAGTGCAATTTGTCTGCCAGCGGCTCATCAATAAAATAGAGAATGGTGGGATGAGCAGGATCGTCTGTTGAGCAAACATAGCCTTGAGGCTTATGCAACATAAAATAACGCGGGCCTGTAACATGAACTAAAACACTGCCTTCATAAGCGACAACTTGTTCAGGGCTGACTTGTACCGCACCTGATTTGACAATTTCATCATCTACAGTGACTTTTCCGGCACGCAGCTCTCGCGCCACTAGGCTCCGGCTAATCCCTAATTGCTGGGACAAAAACTTATCCAGTCGCATAAACACTCTTAATTTGATGGAATAGTAACTTAGTGCCTAAAGACAACTAAGTTGTTAGAAATAAAATTGAAAGGTTATTGTGATTGTGCTCACATCTTTTATTATATCAATAACTAACTACAAGTGATAGCGTCTCAAAATTAACGCGTGTTTTTAGCTCAACCCATTGTGTTAACCTAAATTTTACATTAAGCGACTTACTATTTTTAATTAATACTGAATAATATGCCTTTTGTCCTTCGTCCCTATCAACAAGAAGCTGTCGATGCGACCGTTCGTTATTTTCGCCAACACACGCAACCTGCCGTGATTGTGCTACCAACGGGAGCAGGAAAAAGCTTGGTCATTGCCGAACTTGCTCGCTTAGCTCGAGGAAGAGTATTGGTTCTTGCTCACGTCAAAGAATTAGTAGAACAAAACCATGCAAAATATATCGCTTATGGCCTTGAGGCTGATATTTTCGCTGCTGGCTTAAATCGCAAACAATCCCAAAGCAAAGTCGTCTTTGGCAGCGTACAATCCGTTGCGCGAAACTTAGACAGTTTTAATGATAATTTCTCCTTAATTATCATTGATGAATGTCATCGTATTAGCGCGAATGAGAAAAGCCAATATCAACAAATTATCAATAACCTTAGTCAGTACAACCCTGCATTGAAGATCCTAGGTTTAACCGCCACTCCCTATCGACTCGGTTCAGGATGGATCTATCAATATCATTATCACGGCATGATAAGAGGCGATGAGAACTGCTTTTTTCATGAATGTATTTATGAGTTACCTTTGCATTACATGATTAAAAATCATTTCTTAGTCACCCCCGAACGCCTTGATATGCCAGTATTACAGTATGACTTTAGCCAAGTTTCTCTCAGTTCCGCCGGCATTTTTAATGAACAAGAATTAAACCTTTCTATTAAGAAACAAAAACGTATTACCCCTAAAATTGTCGCTCAAATTGTTGAATACGCCTTACCGCGGCAAGGTTGTATGATCTTTGCCGCTACCGTTGAACACGCAAAAGAAATTTTCGGCTATTTACCTGAACAGACCGCCGCCTTAGTTACCGCCGAGACGCCCGCGATAGAGCGAGAGGCTATTATTCAACAGTTTAAGCAGAAAAAGCTGCATTTTTTAGTCAACGTTTCTGTTCTGACAACAGGGTTTGATGCCCCGCATGTCGATGTTATTGCCATTCTACGCCCAACAGAATCTGTCAGCTTATACCAACAAATTGTAGGCCGAGGCTTGCGCCTTTCACCGGGAAAAACCGAGTGCCTGATCTTAGACTATGCAGGGAATCCTCACGACCTCTTTCGCCCTGAGGTAGGTTCAACTAAGCCTAACACCAACAGTGTTCCCGTTCAGGTATTCTGCCCTCTTTGTCAGTTTGCTAATACTTTTTGGGGAAAATGCACCGAAGATGGGCAAATTATCGAGCATTATGGTCGCCGCTGCCAAGGCTGGGAAGAGAATGAATTAGGTCAAAAGCAGCAATGTGAGTACCGTTTTCGTTTTAAACAATGTCCTCATTGTGGTGCAGAAAACGATATTGCCGCTCGCCGCTGCCAAAAATGCGATGGGGTATTATCTGATCCTGACGATATGCTAAAAGCGGCTTTGAAATTAAAAGATGCGTTGCTCTTACGTTGCGGCGGCATGGCACTAACCAATGGTGCTGATAACAAAGGTGAATGGCTAAAAATCACGTACTATGATGAAGATGGCACCTCCGTTTCGGAACGCTTTCGTTTGCATACACAGGCGCAACGCCGTGCTTTTGAATACCATTTCTTGCGGGAACATTTCCGTGCGCCAGGCGTTCCTTTTCATTGGTCTTCGGCTAATGACATTATCTCTCAGCAGGCTTTATTACGTTATCCTCAATTTATAGTGGCTCGTAAGAAGGAAAGTTATTGGGAGATCCGCCAAAAAATATTTGATTATCAAGGGCGTTTTCGAGTTGCCGACCAACTCTACTCCTGATATTGATTAGATTATGATTGCTGTAAAGACGGTTTTCCGTTAAAATGCCGCCCGCTTGGATGTTTCGCGTCAGCGAATTACACATCAACAAGCCAAATCTCGAACCTGCTGCTGGGTCGCCTGTAGCAGGATTTTATTTTTTTCTTGTATAGAGAAATAGTAATGTTAACTATTAATGCAATTGCACGTAAAGAGCAGGGTAAGGGTGCGAGCCGCCGCCTGCGCAGAGCAAACCAGCTTCCAGCTATCGTTTACGGTGGCAACCAAGAAGCTATCTCTGTTACTCTTAACCATGATGAAGTGATTAACCAAGAAGGCAAAGCAGAATTTTATGAAGTTCTGAGCCTGGTTATCGATGGTAAAGAAACTAAAGTCAAAGTTCAGGCAATTCAACGTCACCCATTCAAGCCAAAAGTGACGCACATTGACTTCCTGCGCGTTTAATTAAAGCCACAAGCCGAGCTTTAGAATTTATCGGGACGCCGAGTAAATAACGCCGCAATTGCGGCGTTATTTATTTTTAGTGGTTACCTTATTTGCCACTACGACGTTGCAGTTGATCCCGCAAATTTGGCGGAGTGCCTCGAATCGTTAATGTATCTGTGACTGGATCCCAAAAAATACGCTCTCCCATCAGTAATGCATCAAAACTGATCGTTATTCCACCACCACTACCAGAAAACTTGGTCAGTTGCTTTAACGTACCTCTATCTGCGGGAAAGCTATCTTCTAATTGATAATCATTTTGGCGAGCAAAATCACTGAAGCTTTGTTCCTCAACTACCGGCAACTCATTCGATAGCGCTTGTAATTCAATTTCTTCCCCTGATTGCAACTGCTCAGTACAATAATTATGGACTTGCTGACGATACGCTTGACGCGTATTTTTATCCATCTGAGCATTATCACAAAAATCATCTAGCGCTTGTACTAAGCCTTTATTTTGAGCTTTTGCATTTAGACCTTCTGACGCCGCTAAAAAGTCCATAAAAAAGTCAGAGACTTTGCGCCCTACTCTCCCTTTTAAAAAGGTCAAGTAACGGGTTGACTCTGGGTTCGTTTCCCACTCAGTTAAATCAATACGCGCTACAATATCTGCATGAGGGATATCCAGATAATGTGTCGTCGATAAATCGAGGTTATCTGTCACAAACATACTGTCACAGCTGCTTAATACCGCGATTAATAAATATTCAACCGCGAGGTAGCGATATTGACAAAAGAGCACCACGCCCCCTTCAGCAAAGGGATATTTTGCCAATTCATCTTTTAAGCGCACGGTCATTGCACGGCTAAAACCGAGAAACTCCTCTTCACCTTTGCGCAATAATTTCAATGCGTCCGCCAGCTCACTCTCTTCGTTAAACTCGCCAAACGCTTTGCTCTTCGCACTGTATACTCGGTGTAATTCTGCCATCATGTCTTGCACAACGTTATCGGTTGACAACAGAGAATCACGTAACATCACTTCGAGTGTTTGTTCATCGCGTTTGATCAACTGATGTAAAGCTATCTGGGTAATTTCCAGACTCATTGTAGGCTCCTTGTTCAAGCAGAAATATTGTCGCGCGTATTCAAACACCGATGCTATTTATCTGCAACTGAAACCGTCATCTCTACCTATTTTTACTTAGCAAAATTGAACTAATACTCATTCAAATTATCTTAATAAGCATTATTCTCACTTGAATATAAATTTCTTGCGAAGAATGAAGAAAAACATCCCGCTATACGCTATCATAGGTGAGCTTTAACTAATTTAGGATGTCGAAATTTATGCCACAGTCATCTCGCTATAGTGATGAAAAAGTTGAAACTTTGCTTGCTGAACTTGTCAGCGTGTTAGAAAAAAACCATACTCCTGTAGATCTTTCACTTATGGTGTTAGGCAATATGGTGACCAATCTGCTTAATACGTCTGTTGCGCCAACTCAACGTAAAATGATTGCAGACTCTTTCGCCAACGCTTTGTTGTCTTCTGTTAAAGAAGATCAATCTCACTAAATAGACTAATGAAATAAACAGTATGGTGACCCAGCAGCGCTACCGTGACAAAGTCTCCCAAATGATAAGTTGGGGGCACTGGTTTGCACTTTTCAATATACTGCTTAGCCTCGGGCTAAGCAGTAGCTATCTGTTTATTTTCGATTGGCCTGATACGCTAGCTGGGCGTATTTTTGCCTTCGTCAGTTGGATTGGCCATTTTAGCTTTGTCGTTTTTGCTTGCTACTTGCTCATTGTCTTTCCTCTGACCTTTATTGTGATGTCTCAGCGGCTGCTGAGGCTGATTTGTGTTGCCCTTGCCACCGTTGGCACCACATTATTACTCTTTGATATTCGGGTATTTAGCCAATTTGGCCTACACCTAACGCCACAAGTTTGGGATCTTGTCATCAACCCTGACAAAGGTGAAATGGCTCGCGAGTGGCAACTCATGTTTATCACCATCCCAATCATCTTTCTCGTTCAAATGCTATTTGCAACGTGGAGTTGGCAAAAGTTACGCAGTTTGAACAGGCAAACTTTTGGTAAGCCACTTGCGGGGATATTTATTGCGACCTTTATTATGTCGCACCTAATGTATGCATGGTCTGATGCTAATTTCTATCGCCCCATTACCATGCAGCGCTATAATTACCCGCTGTCACAACCTATGACGGCAAGGAAACTGCTTGATAAATACGGTCTGCTGGACTTATCAGAACATCAAAATCGTGTTTTCCAACAAGGTAGCCCTACTGCACTAAAAATCCAGTATCCATTAAAACCGCTCAGCTACTATGACCAAGGTATGGGTTATAACCTGCTGTTAGTTGTTGTTGATGATTTAGGCAATAAAACACAGCAAAATAGCATGTCATCGCTGAAATCATTTAAAGAGATGAGTACCGAATTCACCAACCACTATACGACGGGTTTACGTAACGATACTGCTCTCTTTGGCCTATTTTATGGTATCTCATCCAGCTATTTTGATAATATTCTTAATGAGCGGTATGCCTCTGTACTTATCCAAGCATTGCAGAAACAAGGGTATCAATTCGGCCTATTCTCTACCGATGGCTTTAATTCCCCGCTTTTCCGTCAAGCTATCTTGGCCGATTATTCATTACCTGCAAAAGCGGCTGATAGTGATGCACAAACAATTTCTCAGTGGGATTCCTGGTTAAAAGGTTTAAAAAATGAATCGCCTTGGTTCTCCTTCTTAAATATTAAAGGTAAACCGGGAAGTAACCAGACGGATCAACAAATCAATCAAGTAATAGAGTCACTGATACGTGATGGTCGCTTGAAAAATACGATTGTTATTATTACAGCGAATTATAATAATGCTGAACAATCTGACACGACAAACTGGTTTAGTAATAAACGTTTTGAGCGGGAAAAAATGCAGGTTCCACTGCTTATCTATTGGCCTAATACACCGAGTCAACAAATTGATAAGCTGACAAGCCACCAAGACGTATTGACGACGATTATGCAACGGTTACTGCATGTGTCTAACTCGCCTGAGGATTATAGCCAAGGGGAAGATTTATTTAGCCCAGAACGTAAATACCCGTGGGTTATTACCGGCGATGACAATGATGTAGTGATCACGACCAATAGTGCGACCCTGTATATGGATCATAACGGTCAATTTAGTATCTATGACCTGCAAGGTCGAGAAGTTAAAGACCAAAAACCTGATCTTGCACAGTTATTGAAGATTTTCACAGAGCTTAAGCGTTTTAATGAAAATTAACGTTTAAAAATCAATCAGTCGTGCAATCAATGTCTTGCTTTCATGGGGAAAATGAGTAGTATTAATCGCAGTTCGGCATGTAGCGCAGCTTGGTAGCGCACCGTCATGGGGTGTCGGGGGTCGTAGGTTCAAATCCTATCATGCCGACCAGAATTCCCTAAGAAAACCAACCTGTTATGGTTGGTTTTTTTGTATCTAAAATTTAAGCGGGGTAAAAGTTTGCTTTTAAAGTCTTCAAAGTCTGGCTGTATCTTTTCCCGCCAATAGAAATAGAGACGTAACTAAAAATATTCTTTTCATCATCAATACTTTTTAATTATCAATGAGTGAATATGAGTAAATAGTTGCAACAATAAAATGCAAAAAACCCTACCAGCTGGTAGGGTTGCAGATTGAGGCTACACCTTATGTGTAGCCTAATAACCTAACTCTATATCAATTACTTAATTTTTATCTTTATTTTCTATTGCTATCAGTTGCGGTTTCTCTTCTTCCGGCAATTCATACTCAATGGCCACCGTTAAAAGCCCTCTTGATAGATCCGCTTTTTCTATCCTTACATTTTTACCTAGGTCAAACTGCAACGTAAACTGACCGTAGGATATTCCACGGTGAAGCCACTTTTCGTTATCTTCCTGAGATTTTTCTTCTCGTTTCCCTTCTACCAATAATCGACCACCTTTTAATGAAACAGTTAAATCGCTTTCTTGGTATCCAGGAACACTAACCGTAAGCTCATAATGGCTATCATCAATCTGTTTCAGATCATAGGTCTGAACCGGTGATGCAATAGGCCTGCTTCCGGTGAGTTGGCTGAATAAACGGTCTATCTGATCAAACCGATTAGATAGTAAGCTATCAGAAATTGTTGGAAATAATGAAAAAGGTTTAATGTTAGCCATAATTCCTCCTTCAGTATTAATGAGATTAAGTGGATGTACCTATCACCCATAAATATACATAGGGACGACTCATCACTTTTCAACCCTGCCAGCTCAAATTTTATAGAAAAATTTATTTTTTATTATTATCAGTCGCTTAATCGTAGTCTCTTAACGTGAAGATACAGTGCCTCCGCATACTGCTCTTGACCAGACTGGCTTAATGAATAACCGATTTTGAAAACAGTTGGATAATAATAATGCCCAATGCAATGAACCCTAGTCCAATTAATGCTGGAAGATCGAGTTTCTGTTTGTAAACAAAGAACGATAATACCGAAACAAGGAATATCCCAACTCCTGCCCATATCGCATATGCGATGCCAATATTCATACTTTTTACGACCTGCGATAAGCCATAAAAAGAGACGGCATAACCTACGATAACAATAATACTCGGCACCAAGCGGGTAAATCCATCAGACGCTTTCATCATGGTTGTCGCTGCTGTTTCAGCTAATATAGACACCATTAAGATTGCGTATACTTTCAGCATAAAGACCTCTTTGACTCATTTTGGAAGCTCATCGCTCCCTTGTTAAACAAAATAGATTATTGATTCATCATAATGCTATGACGTGCGCCGCCATGGTATGCGCTTGTACCACGGTATAGGCGCTGGATGGACGATAGCGCGTAATGCTCGTGCATAATCCATCATCAATCCTGGAGTCCAGGCCATCATCCGTGCGCGACGCCGTATCTGAGCGGCTATCCATAATTCAGGCATACAAAGTACACTTAATACTCCCAAAAAACTGCTTCTTTTCTGGATAGATAAAACCCCATCCAATGCAGCCTCTAACGCATACGCAACGCTGCTAGAGCAATTTTGATATGTCAGATTATAAACTGGGTGCTGCCGATATTTTTCCCAAAAAGTTATCAATGATGCTGGGTTATAAACCTCGAAAGTGATCCTCCTATCTGAATCACACCATTCTGAAGCTTCTGTTTGATAATCAGGTAAAAAACGCCCCGGCACATTATTAGCAGCCGTTGCCTTCAATATTCTAAAAAACTCTGAAGGAGAACGGTCAATATCTTCCGCTGGATATAAACTAATATAGATATAGGGATAAAGTTCTAATGCGGCATGCCCTGTTGAAATAACGCCATCGGCATCAACTGCGGCAATATAGCGATTAATAATTGGGCGTGGCACAGGACGCTGATTAGCAGAGCCTTCCGGTGTCCATATATGGACCGTTAAAACTGAGTTAGGATCTATTTTTTGCTTCGAAGTATCTGCCGTTGAAGCCGTCGTATTCGTTGCGGTAGCGCCTGTCTTTTTAAATGACATAGGCCTCGGACGCATAAGCTCAAATATTGCTGTTCCCCGCCGAATATAACGTGCGCGCAATGCAATTCGCAAACAACCTAAACCACTTCCTATCATTAAAAATCCGAGAAAAAAGGAGATAGTGGCTTGATGATGCGTAAACAGAAAGAATGCAAAAAATATTTCAATTCCTCCCCATATCATGACCAATTGCCATCCGGGGAAACGAACAACCCATGCAGACACGACCACAAATAAACCAGTAAAAAAGTAAGCAAAGCCAAACATTGCTGATAGCAGTACATTACTAAATTTTTGATTGATTAATATAACCAGTGCGCAAAACAGAAATAGACAACCTTTAAAAAAGAGTATTGCTTTTTGGGTACCAACCCCACTCGAAGCGACACTTAATGTCACCAAACTTTCTAGTAATAATAACAAACCAAAGAGATGTATCGGGAAGAAAGCATTCCCATCAAGGCCATCAATAAAAATAAAAATACCCATCAAACACCAAAGGCTCCCTATACCCCAAAGGTAATGAGCTTTTCCTCTGATGAACTCCGCACCAAAGAGTAATAATGCAATTTGTAGCATCACCTATCCCTTGTTATGACCTCAATTTCAAGAAACTTCACTTGAAATAAACCAATTACCAACAACCATCATGGGATCGCTGCTACCAAAAAATACACTGCCACGATCTTCTATCGTCCACCAGTGGCCATCGCTATCCGCAAAACGAAATAGTATTGTGGGAAGAACAGCATGATGCTGCTGTGAATACCAATGCTGATTAAGTTTTTCCTGATCCTCAGGATGAATGGCCTCGATAAGCTGCTTAATATTGGAACATGCAGTAATATCTGTATCAGGAATACCGTTATTTGAGTTTCCCCATTCAATCGTTCCATCGCTTAAATTCAATTGATAAACAAGATGCTGTCGAGTATAGATGCCTTGATTTTCATCGATCCGTTGAGTGCTACGCGTCACAACGCGCAAAAATACCATTAATAGCGATATTACTGTCAAATAACCTTGAATAAGCCAAAGAGACTCATGACGAAACAAGCCGTGAAGATAAAAAGGCCCTTGTCGATTACTGGTATAATAGATAGTGATAGTGGCAAGCACTAATAATGCTAATGACCCCCCACGGTTCCCCCAGAGCAAGGATAAAATAACGGCAAATAAAACAGGGATACACAGCAAAGATAGCCGAATAAGATTACGTTGATGGTGGAAATAGGCGTTATACAGTTGTATTGCACTATCATTAAATATCAAGATAGTACTCATAATCAGTAAGCCAAGAACGACGACGCCCCAAATTAAATGCATCCGCAAATTAGTTATCGTTTTAAATCGGGTATTTATTAACCCCATCATCACTGTTGTAGCAAATATATTCCCCGTAATATCAGCAATAAATCCATCCCAAAAGATATTTTTAATCGAAGTATGATCCAACCAATACATGCTGACCGAAAACAATACCGCATCTAACAAACTGACAATGATGATGGTAAATAGCCATAGTAAGATAATATGCAAATCATCATCTTGATGGGCATATTTGCGTACAATCCAAGCAATAACAATGCAGGAAAGTACCCCTAAAATAGAGTAAAGAACTGAAATTAGAATAGCTTCACTATCAAAGCCATCTAAAAAAAGATTTAACACAATGAAGCCAAATAACAATATTGGCCATTGGCGTTTATGCATACATAGAAATGCCGTCGTTGCTACTCCGGCAGGAAACCAGACAACGGAAATTTCAGCGTTAGGTGGCGTGAGAATTTCTGAAATCTCACCTGTCACATAATAAAGCAACAGCCAGCCTATTATGGCAACGAATGGCATTTTCTGTGATAACAGAGATGTTTTCATATATTATCTCAGGCTCAGTAAAAGTTATCTCTGGTGTTTCTCAATAAAAAAAGAACAAATCCCCTTTTCGCTGGCAAAAAATAGCAAAATTAGAGCCTCAGGTATAGTAATTACACTGATTTATTATGTTCGATAGTATCTTAATCATACCTCACTTAATAACGAAATATCGCAAAAACTGCGCCGCGACAACGCACCTATCGTGCAAAGGTTTCCATCATAGTGCAATTTACTTAGAACAAATATACAACTATTTGATATAGTGAATATTATTTTTCTATTCTGTTGAAGGTTTAGTCGATGTTACGTTACCCTGCTCATATTACACATATTCTCCGTCATGCATTTCGTTCACGGCCTCGCTTTATTATCTCTTTGCTTGTTGCATTGACTACCTTTTTCGCTCTGTTGCCATATCAAGGCACTATGATGTGTTTGATCCTAAGTTGGAACGCCTTTGCTTGGATCTATTTACTTTTTCTCTTTGCTCGAATTATTAATCATAAAGTCAAAGATATACGCAAAATAACCAGAGTTGAGGATGAAAGTGCGCGTATGGTTATATTTTTTCTCGTCGCGGGCTGTTGTGTCAGTTTATTGGTGTTATTTTTTGCGTTAGGGGGCCATGGCGATTTTTCACAAGATGATAAATTTGTTTCTTATGCACTAACGGCTTCAACACTGATTTCTTCGTGGTTACTGCTTCCTACCGGCTTTACCATGCACTATGCACATTTGTATTACAGTAATTCAGATAAACAACAGCCATGGTTGCGGTTTCCTGATAAATTGCTTGAGCCGAGTTATTCCGATTTTATGTATTTCTCTTTTACTATTGCCGTCGCGTCACAAACAGCGGATGTTGAAGTTGCCTCAACTCCTATGCGTCGTGCGGTATTGCTACAGTCCGTTATTTCTTTTATTTTTAACATGGCAATCTTAGGGTTATGTATCAATATCTCGGCAAGTTTTTTCTAACGTTAATGAGGCTTATTTTCACGCCGTCTGAATCAGTTACACGCTAATAGCACAAAGACAGCGGCATGATAATTATTAAAAAGGAACAATGATTGGATTATTTTCGACTCGCCACACCACAAGATATCGAAGCACTGAAACACATTGATAGCGTAGCGACTGCTGAACGAGCCCAAAATATTCAGCAATGGGTTAATGAGAAGAATTGCTATCTCATCGAACGCCAGAGTCAAATTATTGCCTATGGCGTTTTACATTACCGCTTTTTTGGATGTGGATTTATTGAAATGTTGATGGTTGATAGCGAATTTCGGCGACAAGGCATAGGCTCACAGTTAATAGAACAGCTTAAATTAACTTGTGTGACTCCAAAACTATTCACCTCAACCAATCAATCAAATGTTTCCATGCAAAGATTACTCGCGAATGCTCAGTTTATTTCGAGTGGAATAATAGAGAACCTTGACGAAGGCGATCCTGAATTGATCTATTTTTACCGATGAACACCTTCTACCACTGAGCAAACATAATGTTTAATTTAAAACCTTATAACAAAGAAGCGTGCATCACTACATTTGTCAATTTTTCATTAAATTGCTGATAGGTTTGCGGATTTATCTTCGTTGGATAACTTAAAATTTCCAATTGATGTGGTGCATATTCAGGATGATAGCTTGGATGGGCATGTTGATATTCATTTTGCTTAAAGCCGCAATGGTGGTAAAAACGCAGCCTTTTCTCACTAATTTCATCGATAACAGGGTCGATTTCCAGAATAACCCGACTCACTTGTTCACAGAAGCTGCTTAGCACTTTTTGACCGTATCCCTTTCCCCGTAAATTAGGCGATATAGCAAGGTGTTCAATATAAAAATAATCACCAATTTTCCAACTTCCTACAAAACCAATAAAAACACCTTCATCAGAAAAAGAGTACAAATAATAATCTTTATGTTTAAGTATACTTTGTCGTCCTTGATAACTTCTTTTTTCATAAGCTGGGAATGACAAATCGTAGAGGCCATTGACCTTTTCTATTTCTATCGAATCTTTCTCTGTTAATCTCGTGACGGTCAGCATTAAACTAAAATCCATTATTTTACAAACAAACCCTGTTAGCATACCTATTATCTATTACTCGGCAACTGATTTTCACTTTCTCTTGGGGTAAGAAGCTAATATAATCATTTGTTTTTCATAGATAAAAACAGATAATTACCTCTTCAGGATAACAATCCTTTGGTCTTTTAAAAAATATTATCATTCTGATATTGACTTTATCCCTCTCTCAATCTAAAAATACTGTATATGAATACAGTGTTAGGTAGAGGCGATTATGTTACGCATTGAGATTTTATTTGATAAAAATGCACCACAAAAACCTAGTGATATTATCTTGCAAGCACTTGAAACTGAAATTACTCGTAAACTTAGCCCACAATATCCAGACATGATAACGCGGGTTGCTTTTAGCTCTAGCCAGCGAATTAATATTTCAGGCACCAAACTTGCGCAAGATAAGGCTCGTATTGAAGAGATATTAGAGGAAATTTGGCTGGACGATGGCTGGATCCCTGAACAAAATTCAATGGATTAGGCATGTGGTCAATTAAAGGAATGTCTGGCTAAATTAGCTCAGCATTCCTTTGCCACTATCTAAAATAATACGTTTTAAAAAGTGTATTTTATTCCAGCTAAACCAACCCATCCTAAACGCTGCTCAGTAAGCGTGCTTTTCGCAGCATCTCCAACTAGGTAATAAGCACCAACGCCAGTATAAAGCGCGGTGTCTTCATTTAGGTTATAATTTAATATGGCACCACCGTGAATATCTTTAAAGCCACTTCCCGCGTCATATTCATTAAAGCGTGAGCGACTTGCCTGCTGTTTTGATACGCCAAAATAAGCTTGATTATAAGCTTTATTTCCCCAGACCGTCGCTAACGTATATTCAATATCCCACTTGCTATTTATTTGGTAATTACCAATACCACCGATTTCAACGTTCACTGTTCTACCAATATTTCGCCCCCCATAGTGGCGATCTTTGGTTGCCATGTCTGCTGAAACATAAAGCTGGTAGTTATTGATTGAGTAGTTGACTGTGGCTCCTACGGTCATTGAACCATCTAAATCGCCCATCCCTTTGAGATCTTCATTTTTATTGCCCAAAATCCCTATTTTTTCATCTCGTCCGGCATCATAGCCAATTCGGCTAGAAAACGTGAAGTTATCTGTTAAACCAATTGCCCATTCCGCCCCTTCTAATCCAATACTAAATACACCATAATCATCGGATATATAGCCATAGTTAATATCAACTGTCGGTGAAAATAGGTATTTATTGGATCCCTCATAAGCGGGCATTACTGAGCCACCAGCTCCTAATATCAGCATAGTTTCCCCTGCCATGACAGCACTATAGGGTAATAATGCCGCAACCAAGGTTACCGCTGAACACAATTGTTTCATTAGAAGTTTCCTATCTTATTTATTAATAAATTTTCTGCCTAATAAACGTTTTGATTTCCTTCATCGGATTAGTACCATTCTTTACTTCTTTAGTGATTTTCTCATTTGCAATGCAACTTTTTATTTTTGTACAAGCATGAATTTCGTTTATTGAAACCGCTGGAAATAACCTTTCCTTCGGCAAATTAAAATTTTTCCCTATTAAAATCATTGAGATAAAAATAACCGTAACGAAAGCTGTGCTCTCAATAAGTTGTAATTTCATTTTAGTTATTCCTATAACTGCAAAGACGTTAAAATAATAATCTTATTACTCATTCATACCTTAAAAATGGGTTAAACAAACCTTAAGGCTTTATTAAATCTCACGTTGAATTGACCTTGATTATATTGTCGGAAAAATGTTGCCTGCTTATACTGCTCGCCAGAGAGGTGATAAAATGAATATTCTATTAGTCGAAGATGATCTCCAATTAGGCAAAGCACTCTGCCGTGGCTTAGAACTTGCAGGTTTTAATCCACTTTGGGTACGGTTACTTTCGGATGCTAAACAACAACTCAATTCCCGTAATTTTGATCTCATGCTCCTAGACTTAGGATTGCCTGATGGTGATGGTAATGAGGAATTAATCGCATGGCGCCGCTCAGGCCAATCAATACCGATTATTATTTTGACCGCACGTAATCAGATGGATAATTTAGTAACCAGTCTAGATTCTGGTGCCGATGACTTTTTAACCAAGCCATTTGCCATGCCAGAGTTAATTTCTCGTGTAAAAGCGGTCAGCCGCCGTATGGCAGGTTTTTCATCGGAAATTTGGCAATTGGATAATCTGCAATTAAATCCAATCAATCACCAAGTGCTCTTAAATGATCAGCTTTTGCTACTATCAGGCAAAGAGTATCAACTTTTATATGAATTAGTGAAAAATGCCGATAATGTAGTTCGCAAGGCCGATCTCGAACAGCGCCTATTTGGTTTCGATGATAAAATAGAAAGTAATTCGCTTGAGGTACATATTCACAACTTACGACGCAAGATAGGTAAAGATCGCATTATCACTATCCGCGGCATTGGTTATTTACTTAAAAAAGAAGCTCAGCCAAGTGAAAGTTAAATCCTTTTTTATTTACACCTTTTTCTTACAGATAAGCTCAGTGGTTTTACTGTGGGGGCTGCTCGTTGGCTGGCTACAATTTTTTTATTTACCTAGCATTGATGATGATTTTAACCGGCAACAACAAATTGTTACCAAAGGCTTTGCTGATACTTTAGGCGCCGTTACCAATAATCCTGAATATTTTGATCGTATCGCCACCTCATTACAAAAAATGTATACCGATGCGATGGAAAATGGCTTGGAAGTCTCCTATAAGCCTTTTGTTGTGATCCGTAATCAACATGGTGAAGTGCTATACCGTAATAGCGATAAAATTAATATAACTGACAATATTACGTTCAATGAATTACAAGCACAGCAACCAAATTGGCACTTTACTGTGTCATGGAATGACGCGCACACCATTGAGGTGATCCTTGGTGAATCCTATTTTGACCGTAAATCAATAATTGGCAGCCCCGCAGAAGGCACCGCAATACCTTTATTATTTATATTAGGTATCATGCTAATCGCTATTATTGTCACCGCTTATTTCAGTTTGCGACCACTCAGACAAGCTGCAACTATAATCTCCAGCCGTAAGCCGGGGAATTTGACGCCAATTGAAGTCAAAGAGCAATATAAAGAAATCCGCCCTATTATTACTGCTATCAATAATCTCATGTTGCGGGTCGATGCCGCCAACCAGCGCGAAAAACGTTTTATGGCAGATGCCGCCCATGAACTCCGAACCCCTATCGCTGCTGTGATTGCACAATTGCATTTATTGATGCAAATAGACAATGTCAAAGAGAGGGAAGAGATTGTCAAAGATATGCAAGCCGCTTTAAATCGGGCCGCTTCACTGTCTCACCAACTTATTGATTTAGCACGCTTAGAAGCTGAAGACTTTTCTGTCAATAAAGAGCAAATTAATATACCTACTTTAATTTCCCATATCACTTCATTACATGTTCCCCATGCGATCAGCCAAGATATCGATATTGAATTACAAAGTCCTGATAATGTTTTTATTACCACCGATAAACTTGCATTGACCACTATTTTTACCAACTTGCTGGAAAACGCGATTAAATATAGTGACAAAAAAGGCAAAATTAAGATCACCATTAGAGATTTAAGTCCGTTCGGTGCCACTATAACCGTGCAAGATAATGGTCGAGGGATCCCTGAAGAAAGTCGCCAACTTATCTTTTCACGTTTTTATCGTGTACCCGGAACAATGGAAACAGGAAGTGGCCTTGGGCTTTCCATTGTCCATAATCTTGCGACAAAAATTGATGCGACTATCCGAGTGACAGATGGGTTAGATAAGAAAGGTGTTGGATTTATTATTGATTTACCTTAATGATAATTTTGCCATTAAGATCATAGAGCTTAGACCGTTTTTTGGGCTATAATTTAATTCTATAAGTCTTTTTACTTATTTTGTTAAAGGGAAGGCTCATGTCTCAAGCATTAATTATTATCGACCTCATTGAAGATATTATAGGTAAGAATGGATTATCAAATACCAGTTACCTACAAGCGCAAGAACGTCATGTTGTTGAGAACGCTAATCAAGCGGCTGCTTTTGCACGTAGCCACAACATCCCTGTTATTTGGGTCAAGGTTGGGTTTGCTGATGATTATCAAGATATCCCAGCAGGCTCTCCGATGTTTCACCGTGCAAAACAGCTTAACGCATTAAAATTAAGTAGTTCTGGTTGTCATTGGGTTAAAGATCTTGATGTACAGCTCCGAGACCTCATTATGATTAAAAAAGGCGTTAGTGCATTTACTGGAAATCAACTTGCACATTGGTTACAAGAAAATCATATTAAACAGGTTATTTTTGGCGGAGTGAGTTCACTACTCGCAATTCAAAGCAGCGCTCGCCAAGCCCATGATCTTGGTTATCAAGTTACCGTCATTGATGAACTTTGTGCAGCAGCAAGCTTAGAGTTGCATCAACAAAGTATGCAAGCATTACAAGGAATGGCCACCGTTTCTTCACTCTCAGAATTTTTGCAAGGAAACGTCAAACCATCCTACTGATTATTGTTTTTATATTGCTAACATTTTCTGAATATAAATATCGCGAAGCCGGAGTGCTAACTGCCCTGGCTTGCCCCCAGCAATTTTCTGCCCATCAATTTCAATCACCGGCCAAACAAGTGTTGTTGATGAAGTAATAAACGCTTCCTTAGCAGTTATTGCCTCTTCAATGGTAAATGCACTTTCTTCAACCGCTAAGTTTTGTTCTTGCGCAAGGGTTAAAATGGCTTGCCTTGTAATGCCGGGCAATATTTCATGGCTTAAGCTACGTGTTTTAATTTTATTTTCAGCGGTGATAATAAAAAAATTGCTGGAACTACCCTCTGTTATAAAACCATCTTTGACAAAAAGGGCATCTTCAACTCCCTGAGAGCGGGCATATTCTTTTGCTAAACATGCTGCAAGTAATGCAACTGTTTTAATATCACAACGCTGCCAACGAATATCCTCAAATGTCACAACTCTAATCCCTGTTTTTACACGAGGGTTCTCAATAATAGATGCCTGCTGAGCAAAAAGAACCAATGTTGGGGGGATCGTTTTATCAGGAAATAAGAAATTACGCTGCCCCGCATTTCCACGTGTTAATTGTAAATAGATGAGGCCTTCAGTGAGGTTATTTTTTTCAATAAGTTGCCGATGAATATCAAATAATACATCCTCTGTATAAGGTAGTGCTAATTCCAATTCATGACATGACCGTTTTAACCTTGCTATATGGTTTTTAAAATCAATTAACTTCCCGTTAATGACAGCTGTTACCTCATATACAGCATCGGCAAATAAAAACCCACGGTCAAAAATTGATATCGAGGCCTGCTCCTCTGGGATAAACCGCCCATTGATATAAGTCATCATAGCGTTACTTTTCCTTTTCAAATTGCACACACCAAGTTATGTGATGAAATAGAGATCGACAGCCATGCCACACAATAAAAACGTCATTGTTGCAATAAAATCTATTTTAGACGCTCATTAATTGAGTGTTTTTTATTGATGAATATTAATGTGAGATCAAAATTCATCACTTTTAGATTGATTCTCTAGTATTAACAATAGTCATTTTTGTTATTTTTGTGAAATAGCTATTGAACTAAATGCTAATGCCCTATATTTTTAAAATTAATACAAATCAACCCCGTCAACTACTCTTTATTTGACATAAGGGAGAGCCTTATCATGCTTAATATCAATCCAGATCAACTTAAAAACCTTGCAGAGTCACAATTAAAAGGTCATAGAACGATTATTTATCTCGTTGCCTTATTATTGCTCATTGGGGGGATTGTCTGTATTACTAATCCGCTTGTATCTGGGATCGTATTCAGTTCTTTCATTGGCGTGGTGTTATTAGTCAGTGGCGTAGCCGTTATTTTGAATATTTTCTTCAACCGACTCTACGCAAATATGTCTATTTTATTCAGTTTAATCGTCGGTATCGCCTACCTTATTTTAGGTTATGCGTTCCTCTCAGACCCACTACAAAGCTTGTTATTTCTCGCCATTTTTGTCGCTATTTTATTTATTTTCGGCGGGGTCATTCGGATCTACGCAGGTACTAAGTTGTTTAGTTCAGCAGCCGGAATGATGAATATTTTGATTGGTATTTTAGATTTTATCATCGCCTATATGCTACTAAGCGGAAATGCTCAAACTTCCATCACCCTATTAACCCTGTTTATTGGTATTGAATTGCTCTTTAGCTCTTTCACCCTGTTCCTACTGGCTGGGGCCTTAAAAAGCACCAATAAATAGCCCATGATTGATGGCGAGTTCCCCCCTGTTACCTACCTAACAAACTCGCCATCAAATATTTTTTAAAAATTAAAATAATATTTAATCCAAGCTTGACTTTCCTTTTCCAATAGTTAAAATGCCATCAAGTGATCTAGATCACACTTTAACATTTGGAGTTCCCATGCATACCCTTAAAGAATTTATTAGTGATGTTCAAGAAGTTATTGAATTACTTGCTAAACGTTTTATGTAAGACAGCGCATATTTTATTACCTCATCTTTAGCGTTCTGTGCATATTTTTTTGCAATACAGCCTTAACTCATTAAGGCTGTTTTTTTATCCAACTATAGCGTTAATCACAGTTGCCCCCATATCACCAATTCCTCTCCCTCTACTTAATCATCATAAATAACTAAATGAGATATGCCGCCTATTGACGAGCCATATCTTGTCAATACAGTCAGCCGTTTTTATTACCTGCTAATTAAGCCTCTATAGGTTTATTTAAGGCTCACATTTCGCTTTAAACGCATATTTTCGGCTTATATTTTTGGCTATCTTAGATTGTTTCGCTATTATGGGTGAGTTTTGGTTAAATTTATGTTACTATCTATAAGTTGTCTATAAAGTGGAAAATTGAACTAAAGCATCTTTCAGCACAATGGATGCCAATAAAGAAGGAGAACACATGCAGCAGCAACTGCTAGACTGGGTACGCCAGTTCAACCAAGATTATGCCGAAATTGCTTCACTGTTAATCGTATTAGGCTTAATTCTTGTTGTCGCCTTAATTTTGCATTTTATTCTGCACAAAATTATCCTTCCTCGGATAGAGAAAAGTGGTCAGAAAAAAGGCAGTGGCTGGCAACGTCAATTAACCCAGTTTAATCTATTTAATCGCATTGCGTTTGTTATCCAAGGTGTTGTCGTCAACATCCAAGCCGTTCTATGGCTTCATTCAGGCTCTACCGCACAACAGATATTAAGTGTTGCTTCACAGGCTTGGTGCTTACTGTTTGGGTTACTTACGTTTTTCTCTATTCTCGATATTTTGCTTAGCGTATTACAGCGCGCCGCAAAAACAGCTCACCTGCCGTTACGTGGGATCTTCCAAAGCGTAAAACTTATCGCATCCGTACTCATTGCAATTATGATCATTGCACTGCTAATCGGAAAATCCCCTCTGATCCTACTCAGTGGATTAGGTGCAATGACGGCGGTCATGATGTTGGTCTTTAAAGACCCAATCATGGGGTTAGTCGCAGGGATCCAACTCTCTGCAAACAATATGGTTAACATTGGCGATTGGCTTGAAATGCCTAAATATGGCGCCGATGGTGCTGTCACCGACATTGGTTTAACAACCGTTAAAGTGCGTAACTGGGATAACACTGTTACAACTATTCCAACTTATGCCTTGATTTCAGACTCATTCAAAAACTGGAAAGGGATGACTGAATCAGGGGGGCGTCGTATTAAACGTAGTATTCGCCTAGATACCACGAGTATCCATTTTCTTGACCAAGAGCAGATTGACTCTTTAGTTAAGGCGAATCTTTTAGAGCCCTACATTGGTGATAAAATTTCTGAAATTAAAGTCTTTAACTCGTCTATTCCCGAAGATAGAGTGACACCACTTAACCAGCGTAGGCTAACCAATATTGGTACTTTCCGTGCCTATGTTGAAGCTTATTTGAAGGCACATCCTAAAATCCATAAAAATATGACAATTATGGTAAGGCAGCTTGAATCTGACTCAAATGGGTTACCTATTGAAATTTATGCCTTTACCAATACCACTGTTTGGGTTGAGTATGAAGGGATCCAATCTGATATCTTTGACCATATTTTCTCCATTCTGCCACAGTTTGAACTGCGCGTTCACCAGTCACCAACAGGCACAGATATGCGAGCTATCGGTCAAACAGTCACTGGATCTAATACCCAACAGTGATTAATTAAGTTAATTTATGGTATTACAACTTAGGTAGTAGTTTTTAAGAGGGGGAACCCCCTCTTTTCCTCTATTTCTCTCACCTCTCTATATAAGTAGTCACATAACGATAGATAATTTAAATGCGACTATCCCCTCTAGATAATAGAAAAAATCCTTTAAAAATTAATGTGATAATAATTAATTTCCTCTAATTTATCAGGGATATTGTTGATGTAGGTCATGTTGCTGATGAGTGACTTTTTTTAACATATAAAACAAGAAAGTGATGTCGAACTTTACATATAGGCAATGTCAATGCATAAAACAAATAAAAATACTCATTTTGGAGAGCTGAGTCGGAGGGAGTTTATTCAAACCTCTGCAACGGTTGCTACCGCTGCTGCTGTTGCAGGCTCAATCACTCTTCCTTTTACCGCTCAAGCAAAAACACCAGAGATCATGCCTGATGAAGTCAACGAGAAAATCAGTTACAGCGCTTGCTTAGTTAACTGTGGTAGCCGTTGTCCACTCAAAGTCCATGTTAAAGATGGTGTTATCAGCCGTATTTCTAACGAAACCATGTACGACGACTCAACTTTGGGCGAACACCAAATTCGTCCATGTTTACGTGGTCGCTCTGTACGTTGGAAAACCTATAACCCAGATCGTTTGAAATACCCAATGGTACGTGTTGGTAAACGTGGCGAAGGTAAGTTCAAGAAAATCAGTTGGGATGAAGCGACTACTATCATTGCAGAAAAACTAAAATACACTATTGATAAATATGGTAGTGATGCCATTTATTATCAGTATGGTACGGGTTCGACAGGGGCGAATTTACATGGTCGTGCGGCCTGTAAACGTTTATTAAGCCTAACCGGTGGTTTTCTCGGTGACTACGGCACCTATTCCTATGCTCAATTAATGGAAATCACACCGTATGTATACGGTAGCGTTGAAGAATCGCTCCTATCTGAGATCCAAAACTCTGACTTAGTCGTGATGTTTGGTCATAACCTTGCCGAAACGCGTATGTCTGGTGGCGGTCAATTTTATGAAACATTGAACGCACTTGAGAAAAGTAAAGCTAAAGTCATCATTATTGACCCTCGTCGCACTGACAGCGTGACGACGCTAGGCGCAGAATGGATCCCAATCTATCCTGGTACGGATGCCGCGCTGGTTGCTGCATTGGGTTATGTGATGATCCAAGAAGGCCTAACTGATGAAGCGTTTTTGAAAAACTATTGTGTCGGTTGGGATGAGAGCACACTCCCTGCTTCAGCGCCACGTAATGGCTCCTACAAAGATTATATTTTAGGAAATGGCCCTGATGGCATTGCGAAAACACCTGAATGGGCAAGTAAGCTAACAGGTATTTCTGTTTCGCGGATCATTCAACTGGCTCGTGAAATTGGTAACGCAAATCATGCTTGGATTTCACAAGGTTGGGGTCTACAGCGTACTGAGAATGGCGAACAGGCTTGCCGCTCCATTATGATGCTACCTATTATGTCAGGCAACATCGGTCGTCCAGGTACTAACACTGGCCTATGGGGTAATAGCATTGCTTATCCTGTTGCCGGATTTAGTTTACCAAACCCTGTCAAAGCAACGCTGCCATCCTTTATGTGGACAGAAGCGATCGTGCGCGGCAAAGAGTTAACCGCAGAAAATGGCGGTATCAAAGGTGCAGATAAGCTAAACAACGATATTAAGTTCATGTGGTGTTACTCCAGTAATGTTATTGGTAACCAGCACGCTGACTTGAATAAAACACATGAAATTCTATCTGACGAGTCAAAATGTGAATTTATCTTAGTTTGGGATAATCATAATACTCCATCGGCTAAATACGCTGATTTACTGTTGCCAGATGTTACTCCTGTTGAAACCAACGATCTGATCAACAACTCTTACGCAAGTGGCGCATATCATTATCTGGTGCGTTTACAAAATGCTATCGAGCCATTGTGGGAAAATCGCCCTAACTATGATGTATTGGCCGAAATTGCAGAAAAAATGGGTGTAAAAGAGCAGTTTACTGAAGGTCGCACTTATGAAGAGTGGATTGAGTATTGCTACAATAAAACCCGTGAAACTATGCCTCATCTACCTGAATTTAGTGAAACAGATGGTGCAGGCATTATTGACCGTCGATTTGCTGATACGTCAAAACACATTGCCCTAAAAGATTTCCGTGATGACCCGATTGCGAATCCACTGAAAACGCCATCAGGTAAGATTGAAATCTATTCTGAGCAGTTAGCAGAGCGCGTTAAAAACTGGGAGCTCCCTGAGGGTCAACGTATTCCTGCCATCCCTGAGTACTGTGCAAACAAAGAAGGTGTTGAGCAGCAACGTAATCAACAGACTTACCCTCTGTTAATGACCGGTTTCCACGACAAAGGTCACGTCCATTCAAGCTATTTTAATGTTGAAATGTTACGTGAAGCGATCCCTCATCAATTCTGGCTTAACCCAATCGACGCGCAAGAGCGTGGTTTAAGCAATGGTGATATTGCAGAAATTTTCAACGACCGTGGTCGCATTCAGATTAGAGTTAAAGTGACTGAGCGCGTATTACCGGGGGTTATTGCCGTTCCACAAGGCGCATGGCGCACTTTGGATCAAGCAGGATTAGATACAGGAGGCTGTATCAATACCCTCACCTCACAAGTTCCTTCACCACTAGCGAAAGGAACACCACAACATACTAATCTTGTTGAAGTGAAACGCGCTTAAGGAGTTAATTGATGAAACAGTATGGCTTTTATTTTGACTCCACAAAATGTACTGGCTGTAAAACGTGTCAAGTCAGTTGTAAGGACGAAAAAGATCTCGATTTAGGCCCTAAATTCCGCCGTGTATACGAATTTGGTGGTGGTAGTTGGCAAAAACAAGATGGTATTTGGCAGCAAAATGTCTATAGCTACTATTTATCTATCTCTTGTAACCATTGCTCTAATCCAACCTGTGTGGAAGGTTGCCCAACAGGGGCGATGCACAAACGTGCCGAAGATGGTCTTGTCGTTGTTGACCAAACCGTTTGTGTCGGTTGTCGTTACTGCGAATTACGCTGCCCATACGGTGCGCCGCAATATGACGAGAAGAAAAAACTGATGAGCAAATGTGATGGCTGCTACGAGCGCGTTGCTAAAGGTATGAAACCCGTTTGCGTTGAGTCATGCCCACAACGTGCATTGGACTTTGATGATATCAATGTCCTACGTGAGCTTCACGGTACAGAGTGTGGTATTGCGCCTATGCCAGACCCTAGCCTTACCAATCCAAACATCGTTATTAAACCACATAAAGATGCCAAACCTTCTGGCGATAAAAGTGGTGAACTAAAAAACCCTGCGGAGGTGTAAAATGCATGAATTACCACTAGTCTTTTTCACCGTGTTGGGGCAGTCTGCTGCTGGGCTATTTTTATTAGCTTATTTAAGTAAAAAAATAGGTTCAATTGATGAAAAGCAACTGAAAAATGCCAATATCCTCGCCTTTGTTGTGATGATTATTGGATTAGGTATTGGTGGCCTACATGTGGGCCAACCACTGCGCTTTTTCAATATGTTGCTAGGTGTTGGTCGCTCACCGATGAGTAACGAAGCCTTTTTAAGTGGTGTCTTCGTCACTTTTGCCGCTGCAACCTTGTTTTTTACACTCTTTTATAAACAAGCATTGCTACGTGAATTAGCGAATATTGCCGCGGTTATTTCAGGTGTGGCGTTTGTTTGGTCAATTCCACAGGTTTATAACATTGCTTCAATCGCAAACTGGAATACGGGCTATACTACGCTGCAAATGTGGATGACCATGTTAGTTGGCGGTGGTGCTTTAGCAATAGCTATTGGCGCTCGTGGATTAGGGATCGCCTCTTTCCTTATCGGTGCGTTGGTTATTTTCGCTAGCCGTGCGGGGTATCAAGCGTTCTTATCCGAAACCGGTCCAGCATTGAGCGCTGAGCAAACTGGCTTTTGGGGTTTCCAAGTCGTTGTCTTAGTTATTGCTTTGGCAGGATTTATCGGTATGGCATTAAAACAACGTGCACCAAAAGCGACATTAGCGACATGTGCGGGTGCTGTTTTACTGGCTGAACTTGCAGGACGTATTGCCTTTTATAACTTATGGCAAATCACCATGTAGTTCCACGAGTATCAATTTAATAATCACGTTAAGAGCCTGCGAATGTAGGCTCTTTTTTTAATTAGCGTATAAACACAAAAGTAATAATTAAAGCCACCAGCATCACTGCGACCTTCTCAATACAGTATTCCATTTTAAGGCAATTTTCTGCATTAAAAAATCACACATTACCGCAACTAGCGCGATAATAAATGTCCCCCCTATAATATAAGCGAAGAGGATATCCGCTACTATAATTTCAATTATTAGCCCCTCTATTTGATGGCTGCGTGGTAGAAGTTCTATGAACCAAAGGAGTATAGAAAAAAGGCCTGGGATCAAAAAGTACAATAAGTAGCGGTGAAAATGATTCAAACTTTTTTTGAGATAAAAGTAAAATACAGGTATTAGAAAGAGCCAATAACCGAGTAAATATAAACTCATTGATTTGTAGTACGCTAGCAATAGCAGATAAGCATTTGCCCCTTCTCTATAAAAAGGAAAAAATAGCTGCTGTACAGCTTGAAGATAATAACAAATTATACCAAAACAAAGTGATAGACATGATATCAACGCATTATGGTTATTAGAAGGCATTAGAGAGGTCCTTTTCACCTGTTTAAAATAACCTTAGTAATAAATCTTTTAATAAAGCGAAAGAATGCAGCAATACATTCGCCTTTTTTCTCACAATAATCAATAAGTGATACCACTAAATCTTCTTCATTTTATCAACAGGGGTTTGCAGTGTTTCCATTCACGGCAAACCTAGCCACCCCAGCGTTTAGAAACTACCTAAAAAGCGGAATTTGGTTGCTGTAAAAAGGCAATTTCCTCTTTAGTAGAAGGACGCCCCAATATCTGGTTTCGATGTGGATAACGACCAAAACGATCAATAATCGCCTTATGTTGCATTTCATAATTTAGCGTATTGTCATCCCCTAAGCCACGAAATAGCTCAACCGCTTGCTGATGAATAAAGCTTGATTCAGAGTGCATAAACGGCATTAAAATAAATTTGCGTTGAGATAGTGGCAGCAAATTATAATCTGCTTGTTTTATCGCTTCTTGAGCCAATACCAGTGCCATTTGGTCTTGGGCAAAAGCTTTCGGTGTATCACGCCACACATTGCGAGAGAACTGATCTAAAACGATAATCTCAGCTAAGCGCCCACGAATAGAAATACGCCAATAAGCTAACTCTCCTTTTGCTGCACGCTCTAGTGTTCCGCCGAAACGCTGCATAATAAGAGCATCAAACTTTTCATTTTTTTCAAACCACTGTTTTGAGGTTGACTCCTCAAACCAAAATGTTAAAACGTTTTCCATGGTATTCATAATCGTTATAAGCCTAAATTTGTTAGTGATAAGTTATTTTTTATCGTAAATAAAACCTTATAGTATTGTTATGAGCTACTTCTTAAAACTGCAATCTTCAGATAAATATTTTGTATTTTTGCGAAGCGCTTCCAAAATCAGCGAGTAATAGTGCATATAAATTAATCATCAAGGATAGATAGTCCATTAAAAATCTGATAAAAAATAATCAGATCCCATGTGTTAACTTATTCTGATAGGTATTATTAATAATCCAATAATCTTGAGACTAAAGGAATGTTACTAGACACCGTTTATCCCCCTTATGAATAACGTATTCATCGCGGCATTGTTACACGCTCAATGATTTTTTACTTCACTGATACGCTTCTCACTATTAATACAACCAATATGGGTTATCTAGACAATGTTTTGAGGAGAACATAAGTAAGTCTACTTTTGCCACTTAAACTATTTGACTTAATATTAAATAAATTTATTTCTCCTTTTCCCTCTATTTATTTTTCTTTTTAATATTTATTTTTGTTGCATAGAATTTTTTCACAGTTAATTTCTGTTAATTTACAAGTGAAATCGAAATCAAATCATCATTAATTGATTTTTTATTTATTTTTTATAAATGATTTGAACAAAAAATATATATCCTAAATAATATTCCCTAGATATACATCCTCTCATCATTAGGAATTTATAATGGAAAATAAATACAGTCTAAATAAGACATTACCAATCGGTATTAATGAGACAGGTTTTCGTGAAGAATTCGATAGTATGGGGAAAATAAATGTTCCTGCCGACCGTTATTGGGGAGCACAAACTCAGCGTTCATTACAGCATTTTAATATTGGCAACGATTTAATGCCAAAAGAAGTGTATCACGCTTATGGTTATATCAAAAAAGCTTGTGCGTTAGTTAACTGTGCTGCTAACCGACTTCCTGAGTGGAAAAAAGAGGCGATTGTTATCGCTGCGGATGAAACTATTAATGGTCAATTGGATGAGCATTATCCTCTTTATGTTTGGCAGACTGGCTCTGGCACACAATCGAATATGAATGTGAACGAAGTTATTTCCAATCGTGCAATTCAGTTGCTTGGTGGAACGTTGGGAAGTCAATCGCCCATAGGGCCAAATGATGATGTCAATATGGGGCAGTCATCTAATGATACCTTCCCAACCGCGATGCATATTGCTGCCATTTTTGCACTTGATGAGCAATTAATCCCAAGTATTGAAAGTTTAATTGATGTTATTGAGAAAAAAGCCAGCACTTGGATGAATGTAGTGAAAATTGGCCGTACTCATCTGGAAGATGCCGTGCCTTTAACTGTTGGTCAAGAGTGGTATGGTTGGGCAGGTCAACTCAGAGATGCTCTCGAAGATATTAAACGTAGTAAATTAGATCTTTATAAGCTCGCGGTTGGCGGCACCGCTGTTGGTACAGGTCTCAATGCACCAGCCGGTTTTTCAAAAGATGTTGCCGATAAAATAGCTGAGTTGACTCAAAAACCCTTTATTACTGCACCCAATAAATTTACTGCGCAAGGCTCTCTGGATGCGTTAGTTCGCACACACGCATCTATTCGTGGATTAGCTGTTGCACTCATTAAGATCGCCAACGACATGCGCTGGTTAGCTTCGGGTCCTCGCTGTGGCTTTAGTGAGTTAATTTTACCTTCTAATGAACCAGGCTCTTCAATCATGCCAGGTAAGGTTAACCCAACTCAATGCGAAGCAATTGTGATGATAGGTATTCAAGTGATGGGCAATGATACTGCAATCGCCATGTCAGGCAGCCAAGGTAACTTTGAATTAAATGCGATGCGCCCTGTTATTATCAATAACTTGCTACATTCAATTCGTATTTTAGCTGATGGTTGCCATAAATTTAGAGAGTTTTCTGTTGAAGGTACGCAATTAAATACCGCTAAAATCACTGAGTATGTCGATAACAGTGTGATGTTAGTTACCGCTTTGTCACCTATTATTGGTTATCAAAATGCGGCGCATATTGCAGAAAATGCCATAGCCAAAAATATCACTTTAAAAGAATCCGCTATCGCTTCAGGAAAAATAAGTGAAGAAGACTTTAATAAATATGTGAATCCAATCGATATGACTGGCAATGGTTTATCGGGTGCTTAACCCATCTTTTTATGATGATTAAAATAGCAATACCACAGTAAGCAAAACAAGATACCCCCTTGAAATAACATTATTATATATTTCAGGGGGAATAGCATAAGTGATATATTACCACCTAGTGACATTAAAATTTAGCTTAACCGGATTTTGGCTTAGACCTATTATTTTCGCTGAGTTCACCCACAAAAAATACAACTGTGTGGCGTAATTTTGGAATAATCCACCCTTTACACTATTCGCCCTTCGCTGACGTCTAGTCAATGTACACCACTGTTCTATAATAGAAGCAATATGTATTATGATAGTTTGATCAAGCATTATATTCACTATGCTGTCGCGGCCGATACACCTATACACGTTAGCTAATTCGCTGTAGAACCAAATTGTTAAAAATAAAATACGTTCGATTTAACCCTTTTTACGGTTGCCATTCCAATAATTTTATTGATTTGCTATTTAATGCCAATTTAAAATGATTTTTCACGCAATTACATACATTTGATAAATGCAATGGTAAGATCCGCGTAAACCCAATTAATGCTCGTTTATATCAACATTTATCGGGTTAACAATTGTCATTGCATTATTTAGATCATCAACAGTCAATTCAGCCACCACACTGTGGCATGGTATTAACCCAATACTCGTTGGAGGAGCGGCTCGAAATGGCAGGACATATGGTACTCATTGGCTGGGCATTATGGGTAAGTCCTTGTGGCACAGATGCCTGTGATGCATTGCCTGTGACTGAGACCATTTTTACACAAGATCAGTGTATCACCCGTAAATCTTATCTCGAATCAAAGCGCCCTAACCTCTATTTTATGTGTGGTGAAGTCTATCGCGATAGCGAAGAAATCAAAAAAGACGATAAGCACAGTGTGCCCGCCCCTAACCCACCATTGCGTGCACTCCCTGAACGTATTTCGCGATAATGGTTATTTAAACGGGAGCAAGTAAACACTTGCTCCAGAGTGAACTAGTCATTTATTTCTGCAATTACGCTATCTGCATCAATATAATCACCCTTATTGACAATATATTTCAGCGTACCGGCACGGTGAGCGATCACCTGTACTTCCATTTTCATCGCTTCCATGACACCAATAACCTCTCCTTGAGCAACCGTGTCGCCTTCTTCAACTAACCAACTAAACAGTACGCCTGAAATAGGGGCATTCACTTGCTGATCTTGTGCGACCGCTTGATGATTCGTTATTGAAGCCTGCTCTGTCGATGGCATCGCTAACCCAGCTAACCATTGTGTCGGTAAACCAAGCTCACAGCGCTTCCCATCGATTTCAATAAAGGTACGCGTTATTTGTGGGTTATTTTGTGGTAATTGCCGTTTTGCTGGTGCAATCTCAACAGAAAATTCAGTTTCAATCCAGCGAGTATGCACATTAAACCTTTCACAAAAGTCAGCATGCTCCATCACCGCGCGATGGAAAGGCAGTACGGATGCCACGCCTTCAATCGAAAATTCGCCTAAAGCACGGCGAGCGCGCTGGATAGCTTGTTCGCGTGTATTGCCAATGACAATCAGTTTTGCCATTAAAGAATCAAACGTACTTGGGATAGTCGCCCCTGCCACAACACCACTGTCTAAACGGATACCCGGGCCGGATGGGGGATCAAATTTAAGGATAACCCCCGGTGTGGGTAAAAAACCATTTCCTGCATCTTCTGCGTTAATACGAAACTCAAAAGCATGCCCTCGTGGTTTAGGGGTTTCGCGGATACTTAATGGTAAACCTTGTGCTATCCGTAATTGCTCAATGACTAAGTCAATCCCCGCAGTCTCTTCGGTAATAGGGTGCTCAACTTGTAAACGCGTATTCACCTCAAGAAATGACAATTTGCCATCTTGGCTTAACAAAAATTCGACGGTTCCCGCCCCCACATAATTGGCGTGACTACAAATATCGACAGACGCTTTAATCACTTGTTGTTGTAATTGTTCTGATAAAAATGGCGCTGGTGACTCCTCCACTAATTTTTGATTTCGTCGTTGTAAAGAACAATCACGCGTTCCCACGACAACCACGTTGCCAAATTTATCCGCAATAACTTGCGCTTCAATATGCCGAGGATTATGTAAAAACTGCTCTAGGAAACACTCGCCTCGCCCAAAAGCCGCTGTCGCCTCTCGTACCGCAGAGTGATATAGCTCCTCTACCTCTTCCATGTGCCATGCTACCTTTAAGCCTCGACCGCCACCGCCATAGGCCGCTTTAATCGCAATCGGCAAACCATTGGTATGGGCAAATTCAACGACTTCTTTGGCCTCTTTGACGGGCTCTTTGGTTCCTGCCACTAAAGGTGCGCCGACCTGCATTGCAATTTGACGAGCTTTGACTTTATCACCCAATATGTCTATGGTTTCAGGTTCTGGGCCAACCCAAATCAAGCCCAACCCTTGTACCGCACGAGCAAACTCTGCACGTTCTGATAGAAAACCATAACCAGGGTGTACCATGGTTGCCCCTGATTTTTTCGCTACCTCAAGTAATTTATCCATATCCAGATAGCTTTCGGCGGGTGTACTTCCCGATAATCCATATGCTTCATCCGCCATCTGAACATGCAATGCGTTAATATCAGGATCCGCGTAAACCGCGACTGAATCGAAGCCAATATCCCGACACGCACGAATAATGCGAACTGCTATTTCGCCACGGTTTGCGATCAATACTTTATGTTTAGTTTGATTATTCATTGTAGGCATAAGTATCCCGACTCCCTTCATATTCTTTAAATACCCCGATTGGGTTAAATTGTATTTGGGCATTAACGGGTAGCTGCCCCGCTAAATCCAAGTGATATTCACATACCGCACCAATAACCGGATAACCTCCAGTTAACGGATGGTCATTCAAAAATAAGACCGGTTGTCCATTCGCAGGGATTTGAATTGCCCCAATACACGTCCCCTCACTGGGTAACTCTTGATGTATTGCACGCTCAATAGCCGCATCGCCCGCCAAGCGTAACCCGATACGATTGGATGCTGCCGTAACCTGCCATAATTGTGACGTTAACCGTTGTACCGCCTGTGGAGTAAACCAATCAGTTCGAGGCCCTAAAATGATATCTAGCACCACCACATCACTCGTACTTGGGTAGTTAAATGCAGGTTGTTCATCAAGTGAAATAGCCGTTGGTTGTTTAAGTGATTTAACCGCTAATGTCTGCCCTACCGTTAATGGTGCAGGCCCTACCTGTGCTAATGTGTCAAAAGAACAGCTACCAAGAACAGGCGTACTTTGGATGCCACCGCGTATCGCAAAATAGCTACGCACGCCTTTTGTTGCCGTTCCTAAGCGAATAATATCCCCCGAGGCTAAATGAATCGCTTGATATTGCTGTGCGCAATAGGTAACACCTTCGGCTGTCGTAATTTCGATATCACAACATGCCCCTGTGACTGCTACCAATAACGGTTTATTTGCCTGTGCTTTAAAACCCCCTTGAGTAATTTCCAACACTGCTTCATGGATTGCATTTCCTACCAACCGATTTGCGCTTCGTAGCGCGCCTTTATCCATAGCTCCGGATTCAGAAATTCCCAATGCAGCCTGCCCTATTCGCCCAATATCCTGTAATAACGTTTGTAATCCTGTGGCAAGGACAGTGATATCACTACGTTGGCTATCCTTATGATGCTCAACTGTTGGCTGAGGTAGGCTATAGGTGATCCCCGTTTTCGCAGCATCAACAAAATTGACACGATACCCCGGTTTTAACAGTGCAGGCTCTGTGCGATGTAAATCCCATACAGCCGTTGGTGTAACGCCAATTAATTGCCATCCCCCTGGACTTGCTTGAGGATAGACGCTACTGAACTCGCCAGCTAAAGCAACAGAGCCAGCCGGAATTCGGATCCGTGGTGATGGCCGACGTGGTACATTTAATTGGGCATTTTTTGCAACCATATAAGCAAACCCTGGAGCAAAGCCACAAAAAGCCACTTGGTATTCATTGTTAGTGTGTCTTCTTATTACTTCATCAATTGACACCCCTAGGTGTTCAGCAACATCAGCAAGATCTTCACCGTTATAGTGAACAGGGATAGTCACCAACTGGCCTAATTTAAGATCCGCCTTCGAAATATCTAACCTTTCAATTTCATCAATGATGATATTGGCATTCGTAATAACAGGATTAAAGCGAACTAAAACGGTTCTTGCTGCTGGTGTAATTTCTTCAATCGCAAGCTGACGTGACATGTTACGCAGCACATCCGTCAGAGCCATTGTCTCTTCAAGACTTTGTAGCTCAATCATAAAAGTGCTTAAATTGACAGGTAAAAATCGCATTAAACCCCCTTATACATGATAGGCTGCATCAGGAATATCCGTTATAAACATATGCCCCGGCGCATGGCTTAAGGCAAATGGGACGCCTGATTTCATCACGGCTGCTTGTGGCGTTACACCGCAAGCCCAAAACACAGGTATTTCTCCCTCTTCAATGCGAACTGGATCGCCAAAATCAGGTTGCATAATATCGACAATCCCTAATTGTTCAGGGGCGCCAATATGAACAGGGGTTCCATGAACCGATGGAAAACGCCCTGTAATACTGACCGCATCCGCTACACGCTCCGCAGCGATAGGCCGCATTGAAACCACGAGCTCTCCATGTAATCGCCCCGCTGGACGGCATAACCGATTGGTTTTATACATTGGCACATTGGTTTTATCCGTGATATGCCGTACATCAATACCCGCTTCTATCAATGATGTTTCAAAAGTAAAGCTGCAACCGATTAAAAAAGTCACTAAGTCAGTATGTTGATGATAAATCTTGCTGGCATCCGTGATCTCATCCACCAGCTTCCCCTGTTGCCAAACGCGATAACGAGGGATATCCGTTCGCAAATCGGCCCCTTCAGCCAAAATGGTTTGCCAACTCCCCGCTTCGCATACATCCAGTACAGGGCAGCTTTTCGGATTGCGTTGTGCATACAATAAAAAATCAAAGGCCCAATCACGAGGCAACGCAATCATATTGGCTTGAGTCAATCCAGCAGCCAAGCCCGCCGTCGGTTTATCAAAACCTTGTCGAATAGCTTCTCTTGCGGCTCTTGCTGCCATAATCGCTTTTTCTGACGCCTTAAATAAACTTGTCATAGGGCCCCTCCCGAAAAAGCTCTGATTTCAACACCATGCTGTTGTAATAACTCACGCACATTTTGCGCCATCGCTAATGCCCCAGGGCTATCACCATGAACACAAATAGAGCCCGCTTCGATCGGCGTAAAATCCCCTTCAATTGATATTACTCCCCCTTCATTCACTAATTGCAGCATGCGCTGTGCAACTTGCTCAGGATCATGTAATACCGAACCGGCTTCCCGACGGGAAACCAAAGCACCATTAGAGTGATAAGCCCTATCCGCAAATGCCTCTGCAATAACGGTTAGCCCTCGCTCTTTGGCCCATCCAATCAGTGTAGAGCCTGCAAGTGCAACCAAAACTAACTGTGAATCGATAGCGCATATCGCATCAATAACAGCCATTGCTTGACGCTTATCATGGGCGATGGTGTTATACAGTGCCCCATGAGGCTTAACATAGCTGACTTGGCAACCAACCGCAGTTGCAAGCCCTTTAAGTGCACCTATTTGATAAATAACATCAGCGCTCAGTTCATCCGAGGCGATATCCATATTGCGCCGCCCAAAGCCCACTAAGTCTGGATAGCCTACATGTGCCCCTACCGTAACATGGTTCAATTTCGCCGCTTTTAATGTTCGCAAAATACCTTCTGGCGAGCCTGCATGAAAACCACAGGCGATATTTGCACTACTGACAATTTTCAGCATGGCTGTATCATTGCCCATTTTCCATTGACCAAAGCTTTCCCCGAGATCACTGTTTAAATCGATGATTTTTTTCATTGTTCTATTTGACCTCTATTTCAAGTAGTTAAAAATTGCTTCAACCGACATAGCCCCCATATACCATGTTAATGCACAGACAATGATACCGGACCATAACAACCAACGTGGATAGTGATAGCCGGACATCAAATCGGCACGTTTCCACCCGATATAAACAAAGATGGTTAAACCAATCGGTAAGATCAGACCATTAAACCCACCAGCAAAAACTAATAATGCGGCAGGTGCGGTTCCCATCATTAAGTAGACCGCCAGCGATATTGCGATAAATAAGATGGTGGCAATATTACGTTGCCTTTCTGTGATGGATTTTTTAAACGCGGTAATGAAACTCATGGAGGTATAAGCAGCACCGATAACACTCGTTAATGCAGCCGCCCATAAAATCAACCCGAAAATGCGTAAGCCAAAATTCCCAGCTGCCGCTTGGAAAGCTTGAGAGGCAGGGTTAGCAGCTTGGCCTGATATATCAATTGTCACGCCACTTGCCACCACACCAAGAATGGCAAGAAATAAAATATAGCGCATTAATCCGACAACTAAGATCCCTTTAGTTGCAGCGCTTGAAACAACATGGATGTTTTCAACTCCAACAGCCCCTTTATCTAGTAAACGATGGGCACCAGCATAGCAGATATAGCCCCCTACCGTACCGCCAACAATGGTAGTAATCATCGCAAAATCAACGGTATCTGGTAGCACGCTTTGGCGTAATGCTTCACCAACGGGTGGATTGGAAGCAAAGGCCACAAACAGCGTTAAACCGATCATGACTAGGCCTAACAAAATGATCACGCGGTCAATGAAGGTACTCGCTTTACGGGAAGAGAAGATATATATCGCTAACAGGGCACTGAGCAGCCCGCCCCATTTGGGATCTAACCCAACAAGGGCATTTAACCCTAATCCAGCCCCTGCGATATTACCGATATTAAAAATCAAACCACCAAAAATCACCAATACTGCAAGTAGATAGCCACTTCCGGGGATGGTGGCATTAGCGATATCCGATGAATGCATTTTGGTTAGAGTAACCACTCGCCAAATATTCTGTTGCACCACAAAGTCAATAATAATGGATGCCAAGATCCCAAAAGCAAACGCGGCTCCTAAGGTAACAGTAAAAGTTGCTGTTTGAGTAATAAAACCTGGCCCTATTGCAGATGTCGCCATTAAAAATATTGCCCCAATCAATGAGGTACGCCTATTTTTTATGAACTCTGCTGTGCTGGTACTTTCTTGAGCTGCCATGTGCATACTCCTTTCGGATTGTTTTTGTCGTTATCGATGTTGTGTTAGTTATAAAGGCAATAATCATGCCATTGTTCTACCAATACACATTATTGTTAATCTATCTTTAATATATTGTTGAACAATTAATAGTGAATGGCGAATTAACAAGCAATCAAAATCGTGGTTTGCGATTTAAAAATCAAAGACCGATCACTTTTTTAACAAAACATATAAATAATTAACATTTTTTGAATGCTAATTACGGCGAAATGCACCATATGAGTGCAAGAAACGATGGATTTGTGCTGAGCATGCACCAAAAGGAGCCTTGAAGCCGACTAGGGAATATGTGAAGATAAACTCTTACACTGTTCCTCATTGGCTCATACCTAAAACCTATTGATATGACTAAACAACCTGTTGTTCAGACCTTAGCTGTTACTATCGCCGAAACGATCCGCTACAAAATCACGGTTGGGGAACTTACGCCAGGCCAACGTTTGTCGGAAGCCGCTCTTAGTGAAGAGTTAGATATTTCTCGTAATACTCTGCGCGAAGTATTTCGTGTTTTGACACAAGAAGGGTTACTTACTTATGCACCAAATAAGGGCGTATTTGTTTCAGTACCCGATATGGCTGCTATCATCGACATTTACCAAGTACGCCGATTAATTGAATGTGATGCATTGAAGCAAGCCTATGCCATGCATCCTGCCGTACAGAAAATGAAGCAAGCCGTCAACGAAGCTCGCGAACAAGAAAAGATGGAAAATTGGATTGGTGTGGGAACAGCCAATATGAAATTTCACACTGCCATTGTTGAGTTGTCTGATAGCGAAAGGCTAATTAAGCTTTACCGTAATATCGCCGCTGAGTTACGGCTAGCTTTTGGTCATCTTAATGATCCTAAGATTCTATATGCCCCTTATATCGATAAAAACCAATCGATATTAGAGTTATTAGACGCCGGGCGTAACCTTGAAGCGGCTGATACATTGAGCCGTTATTTAGATTTATCAGAGCGAACCTTGCTCGCCGCCTTTAAACGAAAACAAGCCGGCTATTAATTCTCTTTATTAATAAAGTGTGAAAGCCATCAATCTAGTACTGGTCAATCCTGAGGAATTCAGAGCCTGTTTACGCAAATAGGATCCCCTGCTTTTCTGTCATCAACTATATTGGTAAATAGGAGCAAGATTTCAATAACTCAGTGCTAATTCTTTCTGGTAAGAGGCATTAATCTATTTTTTGCGATTTAAAGAAAAACTTATCTAAATTAGAGGGCTCACCATCTCATGCACCTAAAATAACAAGTTAAATTGACTTTTAATCTGTATTTCCTCTTTTACATAATTTTAGCTACATCAGGCAGCATAAAAGAAGATAAATTAATTTTTATCTATAACGCTAATGAGATATCGCTTGCTGCTTTTACTTTTTGCTCGTATAGATACCTTACTAGGGCGAAGTAAAATTTGGATATTCAGCGTCTTATTTTATTGTTCTGAATATAAGTATTCAGGACAGTTACTTTCAACGCCATAACCGAGAGAGTAATATAGTTTAAGATCTTTAAAGTTTATTTTATCATAAAAATAAAGCCCTTCAGTACTTAAACAAGTCGCAAGATTTAAAGTGTGATGACTGTAACTTACAGTGAAATTTGATGCATCTTGGGCTGTAAAATGAATATTCATCTTATTGTTTTCGTCATAAATAAAAGCAAAAAACAGACCATTATTGTTATCATGCAATTCTTTTTTGTAACTATATTTAAGTAATAAATCGCTATTTATCGAGTTATATCCATCATTACCTTTTTCAGTCTTTTGAAAGTCACGCCCATTCATATGGTAACACTTGACTTTATTATTGCGTTCATTATTTATACAAACCGTGACCGTTTTGTTGTTTAAATTACTTTCAGTTGAATACAGTATGATTTCATTAGGAAAATAGGATAAGAAGCCAGCACTTAAGATATTGTTATCCATTGCAAATGTCATGCTGCTGAATAAAAATAAAATTGACAATTTATAATTTATAATTCATTTTATTAATAGCCAGCCTCATATACCGATAAGAGTACCATACTACCCTCACTTGGCTTTAATGTATATATTATTTCTTCCATATCATGATTTATTTTTATTTCTAGATTGCTTTTGTTTTTCCATGTATAACTTCTCCTTTCTTTTCTTTAAACTTTCGTAACTCGATTTATTTTCCAGTTATTTCCTTGTTTAACTAAGATAATCTGTAAATTTAATTTTGGCTCAGTGCCGTCACCTAAAATTAAACTTATTTTTGAGTAAGCATCAGTTTGCTTAATTTTCAATATCTTTATACTTTTTTCCCAAGAGGGATAATTATCCTGAGATTTTATAAAATAATTAACATCTGTCTCAATCCAAGTTCCATCCCAGTTACAAACAATATTCCCTCTATTTTTTCTGCACTCTTGTTCTTTTTTACAAATTTTTTCCAACTCTTTTTCATCTACATCCGAATCATAGTGACATATTGACGAATAGTATAATTTTAATGCTAATTCAGGGGTTACATAGTTCTCCACTAGACTTTCTTCATTTATATTTTTGAGATAGCCTTCATAAAAATTCACAACAACTTCTTCGGGAGATAACCCTGAACTTGCAGTTGATGAAACATTATTTGTCCTAGAATTGTCGTTAACATGCCCATTAGCTATGCCTATTAGTGGAAGTAATACTATCGAGAAGATAAAAATGTTAATTCGATTAAACATACCAAGTACCATCACCAATTAATCTTAAAATTTCTCAATGAATAAAATACACATAATCTCAGTGGTGCTAAATGCCCAATGAAGTTCTAAACAGCACCCGAAAAGTTGTCAACCCATATCAGGGCTAATCAAAGCTCAATCAATAATCTATTATGTTTCTTTCTCATACAATAGGTACTCCATCCTCCCCTGTTGATCAAGTGCCTCTATCACACAATTCCTTGACTTAGATTTTACATCATTTTAAAAAATTAGTTTTTTATAATTGCCTTTTTCTGCCTATAACTTATTTTCCTTATCCATTAAATAGATAAATAGAAACAATCTATTCATTCGTTTTATTTAGAATGATCCTCACTCAGTATTTAACATTTTAGTTACACCACGAAAACAATTAATTAATATTGATGGTTAAGCATTTAACTACCAAGCCCATTCTTACTCCACCGTGGCAAATCAATTATGAAAAGAATTATTACAATTTAATACAAATCAACGATAAATAATGATTGCCATGCTCAATTAATCGACTAAACAACTCAATATTTACGATCTAACAGTTGTAGTTTTAACGAATATTCGCTATAAAAATTGCGATAGAAAAAGTACAAACATAAAAATTATTAATATATTTGAGATTTCATTATGACTTCAAACCACATTTCGACAAAAAAACCATTTAAATTTGGCCTAGGATGGCAAATTTTAGTCGCACTGATTTTAGGTGTTATCGTAGGCGCTTTTTTGCATGAAAGCGTAGAATATAAAGATTGGTTAATCGTTAATGTTCTATCACCCGCGGGTAAAATATTTATACAATTAATTAAAATGATCGTTGTTCCGATTGTTATTTCAACATTAATTGTCGGTATCGCGGGGGTAGGAAATACGAAACAACTTGGGTCGCTCGGGTTTAAAACCATCCTCTATTTTGAAATTATCACCACTATTGCAATCGTTGTCGGGATAAGCTTCGCCAATATCTTCCAACCTGGTGTTGGTATTGACATGTCACAGTTGACACAAGTTGATATCTCCCAATATGAAAAAACCACCCAAGAAGTTGAAAGCCACCCTTCGGGTATTATCAATACCATTTTAACCATGGTGCCGAGCAATATTTTTGCCTCTATGGCCAGTGGGGAAATGCTACCCGTCATTTTCTTTGCCGTCCTGTTTGGTTTGGGCCTCTCCTCATTACCTAAAGAGAAGAAGCAACCATTATTAGACGTTTTGCAAACCTTTTCTGAAACCATGTTCCGCGTCACTAATATGATCATGTTGTATGCCCCTATCGGGGTTTTTGCACTGATCTCAGTGACTGTCGCCAACTTTGGTTTTACCTCTTTAGTACCACTACTAAAATTAGTGATTCTGGTTCACTGTGCAATTTTGTTCTTTGCCATTGTGGTACTTGGCATTGTCGCTCGTTATTGCAAAATTAATATTTTTACCTTAATGAAAATTTTAAAAGACGAGCTACTTTTAGCCTACTCCACCGCAAGCTCTGAAACCGTGCTTCCACGTATCATGGATAAAATGGAAAAATACGGTGCACCTAAATCAGTAACCAGTTTCGTTATACCAATTGGCTACTCATTTAACCTTGATGGCTCAACACTCTACCAAAGTATTGCCGCCATCTTTATTGCTCAGCTCTATGGAATTGAACTGTCTATTGGCCAGGAGCTTATCCTTGTATTTACCTTAATGATCACCTCTAAAGGTATTGCAGGCGTACCTGGTGTCTCCTTCGTCGTTCTCTTAGCCACTTTAGGCAGTGTCGGTATTCCACTGGAGGGCTTAGCCTTTATTGCTGGGGTTGACCGTATTCTCGATATGGCTCGAACTGCACTAAACGTTGTCGGTAATGCCCTCGCAGCCTTGGTAATTGCCAAGTGGGAACATAATTATGATGAAGAAAAAGCACGTGAGTATGAGCAAACCTTTTAACGGTTGATAATCCACAATCCCTTTCCACACACCGAGCAACGACTCGGTGTGTTTTTATCTATTTCCTAAAAATTATAATCTAACATCGATTGAGATCTTATTAATATATTGATTAAATTTCATCTTAGATTATTAATGTAAAACCGTGATAAACAACACAATTTTTAATAACAGCGAGTAAGTATATTTACTTTACTAACTAGGCATGTTAAAAAATCAGCTTGTTCAAATTATAATATAAATATATTCTATTATTTGTTTTCTAACTTACTGTTTTATTAACATATCGCTGTTAATTTGAATTATTCAATCCGGTTTAGTATGGCACGTTAAATAACGATCTATTTATATCGTTTTAACTGTGGCAGAAATTAATTTAAGCTATTTACCAATATTAATAATTAATAGCCATTTTTTCTTATTAAATCCGGAGTCGATTTTATGTATAAAATACTTTTCTTAAGCTTAATTACAGCTTGCTATACCGGAAACCTAATGGCAACTGAGTATTTCGTTGATCCCACCTCGTCTGCCGCATTGTGGGTAGAAAAAAACAAGAGCGATCCCAGAGCACTGGCTATTCGGGCTAAAATAGCGTCTGTGCCTACGGCTATTTGGCTTTCTAAAATCCATGAAAATGAGACTGAATTAGCCCAGCAAATAACAAGTTATATTTCACAAGCTGATAAGCAAAAAACTCAGCTTATGTTTGTGTTATACGCTCTACCTAACCGCGATTGCTCAGGCCAAGCCTCCGCCAGCAACACTACTAATAGCCAAAAATATCGAACATGGATTAATCAATTAACAAAAACAATTTCAAACACTGAGCTTACCATTATTTTAGAGCCTGACGCCTTAGCGGATATGAGTTGCCTAACGCCATTGCAGCGCAAAGATAGAACAGATTTACTCAAATATGCTGTGACTCAATTTAAAATAAAAAGCCCTAATGCGCATGTATACCTTGATGCTGGCAATATGAAGTGGCAACCCGCAAAAACAATGGCAGAACAACTCATTGCAGCGGGAATAAAAGATGCATCAGGTTTTTCACTCAATATTTCTAATTACTATGCGACCGAGCCCACTATAAAATATGGTGAAGACATTAATCGATTTTTAATGGCGCTGATAGGGATAAAATCCAATATGATTATTGATACCTCACGCAATGGTCATGGTGCACCAGCATTGCCAAATCAATGGTGCAATCCACTTGGCCGTAAGATAGGTGAAGGCCCAAAAGATATTTCAGCAACCGTTAAAACCGCTTGGATAAAGCCACCGGGGGAATCAGATGGCGACTTTTCTCCAACAGCTAATTGCCATGGCGGCCCTAAAGCAGGGGTTTTTAGCCCTGATTTAGCGATACGCCTGATTAAAGGGGAATAATAGATACAAGACCAAGGCGAGAAAGTCAGCGCAGGAGAAGTGCCGATAATAGGTTATGGGTATTGGCATTTTTCCGATAAATTATTTTGTGTCAATTTATCACTACGATAATTTAACTTAATGCTGTACCATGAGTGCCAATAAAAACAGTGGAGAATAGGGATAAAATATGGATGCTCTTTTCGAGGCCGTCGCTAGGTTTTTTGCTTTTTGTATTGAACTCTTGTTAAATCTTTTTCAACTTTTCGGTATTAGAATTACAATATTACTCATTGCTTTTATTGGCCTATATTTTCATGGGTTTCAACTCAAATGGGTATTAGGCTATATCATTCTAGCTATCGTTTTATATAGCCCATTCATCTATCGGAAATTGAAACAAAGGCAATAACGCTATTTGACTTAGCCTATTTGTTCTCTTTATCGTAAAGTTAACTCACTATCAATTATCTTTCGTTAAGCATAAAAAACGCTGTGCTACGCGGCGTTAATCGCAGATAATAGGGGGATTGTATCGAAAATATCTATATTAATCCCCCAATAGCATGATATTTCAATAGTATTATGACTCTTCTTCGAACTCTTTTTTATTCAAGATCCTATAATATAGGCTAGATTCCCAATAAGATAAGCCCATCGGATAACCTGCATCAACATAGTCACATTCGCTATTAAAATTGATAGCAGAAAATAAATTTTCTGGGTCAGATGCTGCCCATTTAATTACCTCAATTGCCGTTTCTTTATCATCTGGTATTGCATCAATGCCCCGCCCCACCAGTAAACATCTTTGTATTTCATCTTCAACTGCTTGACGTAAATTATCCGCTCCTTCCGTCAGCATCATATCTAATTCAATCGTTTCTAATAGCAAAAATGGCTGTTTATGCTGCTCTAAAAATTCAAGGGCTTCTTTGATTTCTTTACTCGCATCATAACCATTTTCTAAAAATAACGGTTCAATTGAGGTAAAAAATTTCTTTAATCTTGCAAACCCGATATCAAAATCACTTGTCAACGCATAAAAAGGTGTTTTTTCCCCTTCTTCTTCATGATCGTACCCATGATATAGCAGTGACTCACATAATTTTGGGTTTCCAGACATCAATATACGATAGGTCATTGGTATTGCATATGACCATTCAGAAAGTCCATTCGCAATATCTGGTCGGTCATAATAAGAGCTTGGTTGATTAGATATACTGTAAAGGTAAGAGCGGTTTGCCATAAAATATCCTTTTATATAAAAATGCTTAAGCGAAATGACTCTAGCAATCTCAAAGTGATATAGCAATAACTAGGCCTAACTTTATTAGCCGATAATTATTTTTGAATATCATTAGAAATATTTTCAGGAATTATCTGATGATTTACTTATTTCCTACCGCAATACACTATTTTTCAGTGGAGAATAAATACGGTGATACGTATCGCTGATCACTTCTTAACTTTATAATCAATATACGTATTTTTTTAAAGGATCCTTTAAGGGCATCGATACAACTTACAGGCGCTCAGCTCATAAAAATAACAGAAAGTATAGGCGCTGTTTTCCCCGATAAAGCATCTTTTGACCCTAAACAAGCTTTTCAAATAGAAGAAAATGTAACGATACAAACAGCTCAAAGCGAATATTACGGTACAGTTTTATACGCTTTTATTGTGAGCTCAACCCTAGAGATATCTGCAACATTATTTGAGTTCGATGAGGCTCCTTATATCCAAGCAGCGCAACACAATGCCCAAATAACAATAAAGACCTTATCAGGATGATTTTGAGCAATTAACCAATAAATATAGCCATTACACTAGTTTTCAAATTAATGTGACTTGCGGATTTCGACGTAACGGTTCTGAATACTATTATCATATCGATACAATGAAGGTTTACGACTCAATGGGGGAGCTATTTGATCTTATTAACGATACTCAAAAAGCGATGAGTGTGATGGGCGGTTGTTCAATGACCGTCACGAAACTTTATAAAAGCAATATTTGGGAGGTACGTTCAACGGAAGGGGATATTGTCACCATAAGGTGCTTAATAGGGTCATCACAGAATGCTTTTTACTTTATACTGACCATCTATATGATGACTGGCCTAATGATGCAGAAAGGCTATATTTATAAAATAGGCCAGCTTATCAATTAATATATCAGCCATTTTATGAATTGAATAACTAGCAATACTCTGTTAATTGGTAATCATTGGAAAATGATACGCGTAATACTAGTATGGTGGACATATAAAAATATTTAGTGTGTATTTGATAAAAAGTCCAGTTTATTCTTGTTTAAAGGGGTTATCAGTGGCTTTCACTACCATGTCATTACACTCCGCATAAATAAAAAATAATTTATCGGAATGCCTATATTAGGAATAAAGCTGCTTCTCTCAATGTGACTAAACGGACATAACAAGGCTTTTTATGAAATAGAATAGCCGATGCATTTTAAAATAGCCGCTTTTCATAAAGCGGCTATGGATAAGTAAAAATTACGGTTTTTCCGGCCACTCAATATTAGGTGCTAAAGAAGTATCAATACGATTTAGTAAAACGCGGTATTTTTTCCACGCTTGCAGCGCTGCGGCTTCTTCATCGGTTGCCAGTCCTGTATCGATGGAGTCTTGCACATAAGTCAGCATATTATTTGCTTCATCCAGTCGTTGTGATTTCTCCTGTTCAGCCTGCGCGATTAATGCGGCTTTTTGGGCTTCAGTGTCAGTGACCCATTTTTTACCGTTCCATGCATCGAATTCCGTTTTTGGCTCTAAAAGTGTGAGTGTTTCAGGTAAATCGCCGATAAAATCGACTTCAATCGGTTGGCGGGTTTCTGTGCTGTAAGCCGTTTTCCCTCGGTTATCTGTCACAATTTCCCATTTTGAACCATCTTCACTACGCACAACAGCAAAACCTGTTTTGGTTGGTAGTTCAGGTGCATCGGTATAAGCTCCCGCGGACACGCTAACATCAAAGTAAATATATTCCATATTTGCATTGAGATATTCACGAGTGGTCGGGTCTGCAATATACGTTTTAATCCAACCGGCTTTTGTTGCTAAACCATTTTGACCGATTTCTGCTTGTTCAATTTCTAAATTGTAATTTTTCATTATGCTGCTCTCACGATATATAAAAATGCAATGTTACGGGGACGATTTTCGTTTGCTGTTGGTACAACACGCGATGCGTCAAAGTCTGCCGATGTTTTTATTTCATTAACCCCACCACCTGAGCGTAATGTATTCGTAGTCCTTTTAAATACGCCGCTCGCACTCAATGCATCTAGAAATCCGTAATTGAGGCTTCCTGTGATATTTCTAATTGCATCCCCTTGTGCCGCTAGCACTGTTCTGTTCGCATCAATCCCACGCCCAGCGTCAAGGCCGCGAATAAACTCACCGCGTAAATCAGGTAATACGCCAGATGGATAAGCTTTAGCAAGCAAGGGGTAAGTCGTTTTATTAAATATCTGACCATTGCAGATTAAATATCCGCTAGGAGCCGTGGCTTGAGGCCAAGGGATAGGTGCTCCCACGGGGTAATCACTTAATTCAGATGATGAACCTGAAACTTTTAAATTTCCGTTGTGGTCTTTTGCTGTGTTTCCGGTTGAGTAAATTTCGAACCAACTACTCCACGAGCCCTCGTTTCTTTGTCTGTACGCAAGCAACTTTGATGTGTTACCTTGAATTTGTAATGTCATTCCAGCGCCACTTGAGCCGCCAGATCTGCATGCATGGATTAGCGGGGAGTAGCTGTGAAAATTATTACCCGCCGTTGTATTTCCTCCTCCACCTGCATAAAACCCACTCTCAAGTGGAATGTCGTTTGCGTCTGAGTATATCTTTCCTGTTGTACCAATACCATAATCACCAACCACCATCGCTGTTCCAGATTTTTTTGGTATGATAAATGTATTTTCTCTTTCGTTATTTACATTTCGATATGAAATATCCAACATTACAGATTCATTACTTGATGATTCCGCACGTATTGATTTTCCATTTTTTCTATAAATAGAAATACCAGGCCAGTTATCTGTAGCAACAATTTTAATTGTTGAGTTATTAACGGTTAGTCGATTACCTATTGATACTTGACCCGCTATGTCGCCCCCAGTTTTATCAAACTTTCCATTTAACCCATTTTTTAGCGCCGTATTTGTTGCATAATCTCCCGCTGGGGCATAATTCCCCTTTGGTTGATACTTAGTATCAGACTCTGATTTTGAATAACTGTAGCCTGACGGGAGGTAATTACCTTTAGGTTGGAATCGAGTATCCGATTCAACTTTAGTGTAGCTTTCCCCTTTTAGTGCATAATTACCTTTAAGTTGAAATTTAGTGTCCGTATCTTTTTTAGTATAATAGTTACCCAACCCCAAAAACACACCCAGCGTAGACCATGCAGCTTGCGATTTATCCGGTTGTTCCCCTTTCGTTTCTTTGTTGGAAACATAGATAACCCCATTCCACTGAACGATGGCCGTTTTTGGGTAAGATAGCGCCGCATCCCATTCCGCAACACCGCGCTGCGTAAGGTACATCAGCCACTCGTCAACGCGCTTACCTATGGCGTTAAACCATTCCAATGGCGGCTTGCCAGCAGTTCTGTCTAAAGTAATCCCCCACCCACGCAATACATCTGGGAATGTTTCAATTTCCCCTGTTTTTGCATCTTGAGCAAAGATTTTTAAATCGGGTTTTTTAATGACTGACATTCATTAACCTCGTGAATTTTCCATCGTTAAAACCAAATGCCGATTGATCCCCCACCCAACCAAATGGGTGTGCATCGGTAATAACGAGATATTGATAATTAACCCCTATAGGCCTCGATAAAATATCGAGATCTTTGATGGCATGGATCCGAAACGGTGTTAAATAATTGGCAGGGATAACCACATTCATCGACATATCATAATTGTCGATAATAAAGGCTTGCTCCCCCAATAAGTGACGTAAGGAATAGGTAATATTGGCGATATCGGGTTTTTGGTAATTTTTAATGATCTTGGCTTTGATAAAAAAGCGGTAATCATCATCACCCAATACCGATGATCCTTTGAGTGAATCACCATAACGATAAAAGGCCCCAATATTGAAGCCTAGCGCGCCTTCAATCCCCCGAAAGCCAAAATAGTCTTTCGGCACCAATGATTTCATGACCCGATGAATACCGACATGTTTGCCGATTAAATCGAGTCCATACCCCGTAGCAGTGTCGATATTTAAAATGGTCGATAACGTAATGACCGATTCAAAGAGTTGCTTTGTTTCAGAAAGCAAAAGCCCGACGGTTTGTCGGGCTTTAGGTTTTCCTCGGTACTGCCAAATCAAAAAGTCTTCGCGTGGTTTACTCAATCAGCACCTCCACATCTTCTGGCCTGATTTGTGCGCATTGGCGAACCCCTATTGAAACAGCATCGCGCCCATTTACGGTAATTGATTTAATGTAAAAGCCTTGTACTGCATTTACTTGGCAAGTTAAACGCATCGCATAAACCGATTCACCAATATCAAATTCAGTGGCAGCTAACGCGGCTTTAATGGCATCGGTATCGATATCATGGAAGCCTCCCACTCGTTCAAGTAGTAATTTGACTTTAACATTCACCAAAGCGGCGCGATCAAAATAGACGGTTCGCGGTGCGCCAGCATACGTTTGTGTATTACTGATACGCCCAAATACCCCACACCCGCCCACTTTCTTACTTAAAATCGTTCGCCCAATATCATTATCATGGCCACCAATAACAACGGCATTTAATGTGTGCGGTGGAATGCCTTTTTCATCCGTTTGATTGGTGTAGTTTTCGTAGACCTTAGCTTGTTTTACATCCGGTAAATCAAGCAGAGCGCCTTCTAGCCCTTGATAATCATCATGATTATTGATGGCATGCGAACGCATAAAACGTAATAACAAATTGCCATCCGTTTCCTCAAAAGCGCCCTCTTTTGCCGCTTTTGTGGTTGTGATGCTATCAACCCCAATGGTCACCGTGTCCATGGTTAAGGGGCGATTTGCTGGCAACGAAAAAGCGCCAAGCTCCTGACTTCGTAGATCCACTCTTGCGGAGCCGTTACTCCCTAACGTGACATCCACCAATGTGACCCACTTGGTGCGATTATCATCAGACAATAAGCTTCCTTTATGTACGGTAACGCCCTGTTTACCTGTGATCACCACCTCATTGAGATAACTGTAATCGGCCCCTCGGCGAACAATGCCGGCATACATTGCGCGTTGTTCTAGCCATGATCCAATGGCCTTATAGGGGTCAAGCATCTGCGCTATCAGGGCAATTGCTTGATTAATATTATCTATCTCTTGAGAAAATAGGCCGATCATTTGGCCGTCAGGGCTATCCGCATCCAGATTGATGTCATCCCCATAGATACGTTTAAACCCTTCCGTTAAGCGTTGGTGAACGTCAGTCAGCTTATCAATCACTATGCCTGTTTCAGTAATTTGGAGCATCTGTCATTACCTCTTTTTTATGACCGTAAATATCAATATAAGTGACTGATATCGCCATCAACCTTGTATCAGGATTGAGTTGAATATCAAATTCGGTAATTTGCTCAACCCCTTGCGTATTTAATACACTCGCTTTTATTTCAGCCTCCATCGCTATCAAATTAGGGTTTTTGCGTAAATAATCGAACCATTTAATGCCATGTTCGCGATTAAGAAACCAATCCTGTTTCAATGACAATAGGCGAGTTAGCACCGATTGTGCGATAGCTTCCGAGCGAATGTTGTAATCTGCTCTCCCTCGCCCAAAACACCAATCATGGTTATCATCAAGCCGACGTACTTTCATTAGTTAGGACCTCCTGTATTGCCTCCTCCCGTTTGCACTCCGCTGTGCGTGTGGGTATCGCCAATATTTTTGCCATTATGTTTAAGTGTGCCGCCGGATGATTCACTATTACCATTCACTGAATGGTTACCTTTAATCAACGCATTACCTGTTAACTGATAATTACCTTGGTGTTCAATATCGCCTTTAATCATGATCTTTCCCGACTGCATACGAATAAACGTTGAGCCATCATCCGTTTGTAGCGATAGTGAATCACTCGAATAATTAGGAATTTTATTGGGTTGACTACTGCCTTGAGGTAAAAAGAAGGCATCGGATAGGTCATGAAAACGGTGATCAAGCGGTTGCGACTGTTTACCGGAAACATACCAGCCGTCAATGCAACGCTCGGCAAAAATCACCAGCCCCTCATCCCCCTCACGTACAGGCACTGTGACACAGAAACCACCTCCCCGATAAAATCCAACCGGAACATCGACTAACGGCGGCAACGCAATCACTTTTCCCTCTTTAGTGACATGGCTGATCATTAATTCAACCGTCGCACTATGCCCATTGCAAGACAGTAATTTACCGGGCAACGCAGTATGAATATCGTAGCGCTGGTTCTGAGCGTGTTGATTCATCACATCAAGAAGTGTTGGCTGTTTCATTGTTTCACCTTATCAAACGTACCATCAACACAAACGAGCCTGCTATACCAATCCCTCTCCATAAAATCGCCCGTATGACTTAGCTGCGTAATTTTATAGTCACCATTAAATTCAGATGTAATGGATTGAAGCCGAATGAGGGCACCAATTTTTAATGTAGGATGACATAAACAGGTTATCGTCAAGCCATCTTCACTTTTTTCGGGTTTACCAATTAGCCCCGTTTCTTGCGATAAAACAAAACTTTCGTTATCCGTTATCACCTTTTGTTTTGGCAATAACATGAGTTGCCCATCCTGAATAGACCAATCTGACTGGTTATTTTTCGCGATTTTATGCAGTAATTCCCTTGCATCACCAAACATCACTTTTGCACGCGGAAGTTGACGATCATTTGGCAACTCTATAACACCAATATCAATATCCATCGCCTGCGCATTTTCTGTTAAAATATCACGATCGCGATTACCCGAAGATAATGTTTTATTAACTAACGTACAGGTATAAGCCTTAAATCCATCGCCACAAATTAATTCACAAATAATATCTTCCGCACTTTCAGTTACCTTAACCTCAATAATATCCCCTGCATAAATTAGTTGCAGCTCTTCATAACCAACCGAAAGTGCTGCCCGATTAAATACCTTGCTGGTTAATAAGTTTCGATGTGACGCATTAAGGTTGTAAATACGGATAACAGCAGGGTTAGGCTCTGGTGTTAATGTTTTTTTGATATCAAACGTGACGCGTAATTGTGTTATTTCGAAAGATTCATCATCATTACCAATAACAAGCTTAAGTTGTCTGCCTAATTGTTTCATACCAAAATCCTTTATCAACAATATAGAGCAAAAGCCTTTCACCTAATTCACTTTGTGATATTGAATTAATACCAAAACGTGATTTATCACTTAACGTCAAAATAAAGGGGAGATTTTTCTCTATTAATGAAGGAGCATTAACAGCTAATCCTTGCATTTGTGTAATAACTTTATTCTCATTGGTGTCGAATAAATCAAACTGCCAATTTTTTGAAATTTTGTTGTAGTACAAAGTTAACTTTAAGGCCTTACCAAATAAGGTAAATAATTGCTCTTGGATCGGCTCGTTAGATACGGGTATTTCATAAATCATGAACGTCCCCCTAATGCTTCACGGAAAGTATGGGCAGATTTGGCCTCAGGCTGAGTTCTTCCCATATTACTTTTTTGAGGTTGTTGTTTTAAATCAGGGTGTAATCCTTTTGCCGTCTGACTCTCGACAATAAACACTTCCTCTAAATTTAAACTAAATTCAACCGCCCCAGGCTTATCCTGTGTCGCGCCAATACTGGTTAACATCATATTCTTGTACAAACGAAGCCCTGTTTGTACATCAATCGGCTCCCCCATTTTTTGTATTGCCAATAATGATTCATAAGCACGACCAGCACGATCTAATGTCTGCGAACTATCAGCAAAAGGTTTCAATACATCCGGATACCAAGGTGCAATCACCTTCTGCACTTTATTGGCTAACACCCGTCCTATCGTTATATATTGCCCCAGCATCGCTTCCGCTTGCCGTATTGATGACGATATTTCTAACGGCAGAGGATATTCCCCCATAGCCTCGGTATCGAACCCTAAAAAATCATTAAAATATTTCGCAGGTTCATAGCCCACTACCGTTCCCGTAATACTCAGTGATTTCGGCTCAAGAAATGCGTGATCAGCAATATCAGCCCCCGATTCAACGGGGTTTTTTGTGATCCTTAATGCAGAGGTATGAGTCTCGCGGATCGTACAATCAAGTTCAAACTGACCAATCGTTCTTGTAATAACAGACGCTCGACCAGTAAATATTCCGCTTGTAATATCCATAATCTATTGCCTAAATAAAAAAGGCCACATTAAGTGACCTTATCAGTTGAATTGAACCCAACTCATTCTTTAAAACGGCGGGTTAATCAGCATTCGCACTCTTTAAGGAATGGTATGCAATCTCATTAACATATTGATTGATCCCCTCTACCGCCAATACACCCGCTTGTCGGCTATCCATGGTATGAATATCTTGTTTCACATTAACATCCCCTTGGTTAACAACAATGCTCTTATGATTGCTAGTTGTGACATTAGATAAATTGGGATCAGCTAGGTTTTGCTTAATTAAGCCGCCAGCAAGATTTGAGATTTGTACTAATTTTTTTTCACTTTGATATTTATCGTCAATAATACCCAGTGCTTTTAATATTGAAATAATACCCGATGTCAACTCATCAAGCTTTTGGTTTACCCAATTAAATGCCAACTCGAAAGGCTTTTTAATTAATTCAGTCACCCCATTAAACGTATTCGCAAGATCATTAATAAACTTGCCAATATCGGTATCACTGAGATCAAAAAGATTTCTAATAAATTCCCATCCCGCTTTAAATGGTGCGGTTAAGAATTCCTGAATTGCGGCAAATGCTAAATTAAGTTTTTCCGTCCATGACGTTGAATCGTCGGTGAATATTTCATATAACGATTGTATCAAATCAAACGCTGACTGAAATGGCGCCAATAGGTAATCGATAATCGCAAAAAATACTGAACTCAAACCATCAATAAAGGTTTTTGCAACACTCAATACCCATTCAAAAGCCATTTTCGCTGCATTTTTAATGACATCCCAAGCCTGAATAACCCCTTGGATAAGCACTTGCCATAATGCTAAAAATGCCGTGGCAAAACCATGAAAGTAGTGTTCAAATCCTGCCCAAATCTCCTTCAATCCCTCGGTCATGCCCTCCCATGCTTCCCCCATCATCGCCGTATTACCACTGAATAAGCCAAAAAGTAGCTTTAAGGCATTACCTATATATTTAAAGAAGCCACGGAAAATCATCACAGCACTATCGATAGTGAGCGCCCATGCTTGAGCAATGCCATCGAAAATCAGTTTATTTTCAGCATAAAAAGTATTCCACCAAGCTAATACTGACTGTATCCATGCAATGGCTGGCGCCCAAAACTCACTAAATTGTGACTCACCACCGTCTAGATAAGCTATGAGATCCCCGAGCAGCACCATCAGTCCAGCCACCGCAGCCGCAACCCACATGACAGGGTTCGCGGCAAAGGCTATTAAAGCGGCTTTTTTAAAGGCCGCTAACACTGCTATAACGCCAATGATTGCCGCTTTCCAACCTATGGTTTTTTCGACTAAGAGATTAATGGCACGACCCGCATTCCCTATCGCTTGTATGCCTTTACTCCCCCACACGACCAGCTGAGTTAATCCCTCTGATATCAGTGCCTTATTCGCATCTAGCCATTCATTAAAGCGATTAATCACCTCCGTTAAGTTAGGGAGTAGCCCTAGTACGAGTTTCGTTTTTATTGACTCTATTGATAAGCTAGTTTTCTTCGTGACTGATTGATATTCATCAGCTTGCTGTAATTCTTTCTCAGAAATGGTAAATAACACACTTTTTTCCTGAGAGAGCTCTCTCGCCCCTGCTACCGCGCCACCAATAAAGCTAAAGAATTTATTCGACATAAAATCAATAGCCGTCACGAGACCAGAAACCACTGCTTTCAAATTATCAATCGTTAAACCCGCATTACTTAATTTCTCACCTAATTGGCCAATAACTGTTGCCGTTGAAGTCGCCGCCGCGCCGAGGGCAGTGACGACACCTTTTAATTTAACCACTTGCTCTTCATTAAGACCGATAATGGTTAGAAGTTGTTCGATTCCCATCTTCTGCCCTCCGCTGAGACAACAAACGCTCGACATAGGCCTCATGAAAATCAAGCACATCGCCGAGCGTTGCTGTCGTTCTAAGATCATGACCGGTATATTTGCCTTCCATAATGGGCAGCATTTTTAACCAATCTACATCTGTTATGCCGTCAGATTGACCAAACTGGGCATATTTACCTTGGATGCGACTCCATCGGGCAAAAAATCAGCAAAATGAAAGACTAGGCCATTAACAATAAGTGGATAATAATGGGAACGATAAGTATTAAAATGGGTATTAAACACATCCACTTTATCAAGCTGAATAACATTGCCATCGGCATCTTTTGCTATCACCCATTTTAAGATGAATTTTTCGACACCTTGCATTTCTGTGGAGCCAATATTGGCAAGTACGCCCCCCACATCGATATCAACCTGTTCACCATTCATTGCAATGCAACCTTTTAGCATCCCCAATAGCTTCATGGCATGGATTTTCGCTTCGATAAAGTTGCTATGACGATGCTCATAAGTGATGTTATCTTTTTCCATCAGTTAAAGGCTCCTTTACCCAATTTAGTGATCACACGTTCAAATTGGATCACCCATGACTGTGCATTATGGCCAGCCCCACGAGTTTGCGTCGGCGGTGTTGTGAAAAAGCCAACATGCCCCACAATCTCATCACCGTTCCACGTATCCTTGATATACAATTCAAGCGGTGCGGGAGCAGATTGGCTGCTGAGCATTTGATTACGTAGATTCGATAAAAAATGATTATCTGCAGAGTGTTGCAGTAACTTCAGTGTTAATATTCCCGACTGGTTACCACTAAAAACATAAACCCCACGCCCATTAGCGCCGAACGTCCAAGCGCCATCATCGCCTACAGGAGCAATTGATAGCGCATCTGCAGATTCATCAAAGGCTGTGATTTCATAACCATTGATACTAACCATAAGACTTTTGTGATTATAAACAGACATAGTGACCTCTTAGCGGTTGAATTGAATTAATAAATCTGCTGAATGACCCGCTCCCGCGAGCTTGATTGCACACATAATCGGCATCATTTTGCGTGCTTCTCGATCCGCTTGTGACTGAACATCAAAGCTATCCGAGTAAAAATAGAAACCTTCACCTAAGCGGTCACCAAAAGTCACCTCGCCAATATCACTGCCACGCCAGATCCCCCCTGCTAAGAAGCCATTGCGTTTAAATTCGTTGCCAATGACAATCAAGGAGCCAATTAGCATCGCTTGGCCTTTATCGGTTTGAGGAGTTTTTGTAGGGCTTGCTTGTAAAGTCGTGAAGGCTTGTTTTTGGCACGCATCGATAAACGCATCCAGCCCCATCACTTCATCAATAAATGTGCCGCCGAGCATCGTGCCTTCAGCTAACATATTGATACCGTCATAATCGGTATAAAAATTGATCCCCAAACGACGGCATTTTTGTGCCGCATCTTGAGTCACGCGATCGTCAGAGCGTACCGACGTTTGTTGCTTAAATTTGACAGTTTTTGCGGTGTTCTGTCCTTGCCAAACCGTTGAAACGGCAATCGCCAACAACTCAGCACCGGCATGGTTATCTCCCGTTTTGTTGAATTGCACCATCAACCGACCACTGTTTTTATCAAATAGCTTTTTCAGTATGTTACTGTTGTTCCACTCAATCTGCTCATCACGCGTCGCGGTATAGGCCATAACTTTTAAGTCAGCCGCGGTCACCCATGCATGAGCATCATCAAGCTGTTCATCGGTGAGAGAGTCTGCGAAATAGACGCCATACCAGTTTTGATAGACATTTTGTAGTTTATGCAAGGCTTCGGAAGGTAGCTCAGCATTAACAGTTTGTGCGGCGGCTCCCACCGTTAGCGTAGCTTGGCCTTCTTCCAATTTGAGTAAATTACCCACATAAGTACCGCTAGTGGATGGCTTCACATAACCGAAACGCGTTTTTGCATCTACTCCTGCCGTTTTCGATTGAATGATCATGCGCTTACCGATGGCATCCCACACCGCTTGTACATTGGTATCACTAGGTAGCTTTTGATTAATAACTTTTGCAATGTCTGAAAAATCAATAGCTTTACTAAAGTCGAGGGCAGACAGTAAAATATCAGAGCCCGCAAGGTTCAAAGTCATTGCACCATCAGTAATCGCCTTTAATACATTCAGTCCAACAGAAATCGTTGAACCTTTTAGCGCATTCGCGGTTGCGGCAATTGTCTGTTTCTCTTTCGCAAAACGCGCGATCATCGCACGCTTCAATTTAGGGCGCGCAGAAAACAGTGCTTGTGCTGCTTTATAGGTTGCCGATTTTGTACCAAATAAATTAGCGACATCTTGTTCATTAGAAACAAATACATAACGCGAAGATGCATCAACAAACGCATTGCCCATTTCAGACGTAAAAATCGCAATCATACTTAGATCACGACGTTGCACGGCTGCCGCTTGGGGTAAAATTTGTGCATTAATGATCTCTTTAATAGATAAACTCATAATGGTTCCTTTAGCGTGGTTATAACGACCGATTCACCATAAGTCAGTGATGATTCGATACGATGAATATGTGATAGTGTTAAATTGAGCTGTGCTCTTTGTTGCTTTCCTTCAGGCTCCTCCTCGGGAAAATATTGAATTTCTGATCCGTGAACTAATCCCGCCCCCATGGCTTTAAGTTGTTGCAAAGCAAGGTATGTGTGCATTTGCGCGGCTAAATCTTCAATCAATAAGAATGCCTGCTTACCTTGTGCGGTAATCGAAACCGTGGTTTCCCGTGTCGTCGTCACCACTTCTCTACTGTTTTCTGCTTCGAATTTAACTTCCGTACCGATAGAATGAGATACCAATGGCGTGACAGTGATAAAGTCATCCCATTTCGATACATCGGTATAAACACTGCCATCAAGAACGCGTTCTTCCGGTAGTCGTGTGAGCAGCACGATAATTTGGCGCAATTTATCTAGGTTGAGCCGTGAAAGCGTTGTTGTTTCCATGTGAATTCCCAATAATTAGGCATAGACAATCTTCCGCGCTATCGGTGATAGTCGGTTGTTTTATCTGCTATTCAATTAGTTAAAGATGTAATAAACACTTACTTGAAAAAGAGGGCGTGGCGTTGTTGTTCAATCACTCTGATGGCTTGCTTATCTAAATTACATTGTTCGATAATAGTTAATAATGTCTCATTCAGTAGAAGCGAATCACCCCAAGTTAATTCGAGAGGAATAATCGGGGGTAAACAATCATCGAGTAAATAATCTGGGATCGCCATTTGCGGCTGTGGAACGTATTCTTTCTGAATGTTTGTGCAACTGGACAGTAGCATCACTAGGCACACGATGAGTGGCACAAATAGTGTCAGAAAGCCTCTTTTTAATAACTTCTTTGGTTTGTTCAGAACTAAGATCCACCTCATTTCGTTGGTTAAGATGATTTTTGGTAATTTTATTGAGTTGTGCTGAAAATTTTAAATACCCATTAAATAAAGCCTGTTGCGCTGCCATTTGATGATTCAGTGACATATATTGGCGATTTAACTTGTCATAATCACGCATTACCCACCACAACCAAAAAGCTAGGACCAGGCTGGTTGCCGTAAATACCTTGGTTAGCGATGTCATAGAGGGTAAGCGCGGTATGACAATTGAAAATGTGGTCCGTCTTTAAAATTAACCCAGTCACCTCCCCATTCAATTTCCACGTTTAATTCCGCCGCGGCCTTTTTCATTGCTCGAGCAACCAGCTCGAACTTAGACCAATCATTCCATGGAATTTGACGGTGAATTAATGGAGCGCAGTCGACGGCATGCCCTGTTAGGTGCCGACTATTCATCGTTTGACTTTGTCCATTAGCCACTAATTGCCGTTGGCGAGCTTCATTGCGTTTTCCTTCAATAACCATGAAATCAACACAGCTCAATTTGATCGCTCGGCGCACCACTTTGACTAAATCAGGATGCACACCCCGTAAGTTTTGTTCACTACGCTGGCTAAGAAAAAATTGATTCATCATTAAACTCCAAATCGATTTTTAATAAATTGGATGATCATCTCAAAGATGCCATAGAGTTTTTTTGTTCCTAAAAAACCGATCACAACACCACAAAATTCGGCTAATAAGCTCCAAGACTCGGTATTGCCATTTTGTGCTAACCACCATTCAATAAACCGGATTGTGCCCACACTCAGCAAACCACACATCAACGCTTCCAATAAAGATTGTTTCCAAAGCATCCCTTCGCGTCGTTCACGAATATAGGCAATCGTTGTTGCAATAGAAAATCCGCCAATAAGCGGAAGATAATATTGTAGCCAACGCAAAATTGGCTCCCACCATTCATATTTGTCAGGCATAAATCTATTCACTTTATATAAGTGTTCTAATAAAAGCTTCTTTTACCATGATAACTTTATTGAACCATACTGAATAATTAATAAGCATTATTTTAAATAAAAGGCATATAACAAAGAGATAAAGTTTTCATTCAGTAAAATACTCTTTTCATAAACATAGTTTCATTAATCAGTAAAAAATATCAGTCCTATTCATTAAGGATTCATTCATAATTGACCTGATTGAAAACGCTCAGTATTAACAGATTAATTCCTTTTTTGCGCGCGCACAAAATTTATTACTAAGGCTTTCTAGCTATTCTATTTTCTAACCTTTTACGTTGATGAACAGCTTATGTGAAATAAAAAAAGCCTCTAAAGCGAGACTGTTTGTTATTAGAAATTTTT